>CAJBVC010000249.1 GCA_903958915.1 uncultured beta proteobacterium | reverse complement strand
GCCCGATTATGCGTTGGCAGCTTTCAGGCGACCCGCACATTCCACGGTATCCTCGAACCGACCCTCTTTACCCGCCCCACCTGCATCGGAGTCTCTGCTTGCCCGTCGATCGACACAACCACACCCTGAGGGTGCGATGCACTCTGTAAAACCCTGGCGCATCGCGCTGGCCGGCATGGTGGCGCTGGCCGTGGCCATGGGTATTGGCCGCTTCGCCTTCACCCCGTTGCTGCCGATGATGCTGGCCGACGGAACCGTGAGCCTCACCGGCGCCAGCTGGCTGGCCAGTGCCAACTACTTGGGTTACCTGGTGGGTGCCCTGCTGTGCACCGCGCAGCCTTGGATTGCACGGCGCCTGGGCCTGCACACCGCACCGCGCGCGACCCTGCTGGTGCGAAGCGGGCTGGTGGCGACGGTGCTGCTGACGTTGGGCATGGCCCTGCCAGCACCCACTGCCTGGGTGCTGTTGCGCTTTGCCGCCGGCGTGGCCAGTGCCGGGGTGTTTGTGTTTACCTCGGGCTGGTGTCTGGCGCAACTGGCGCGGCTGCACGTTCCCACCATGGGGGCGTTGATCTACATCGGCCCCGGCGCCGGTATTGTTATCAGCGGCCTGGCCGCCAGCGCCATGGTCGGGCTGCATTGGACGGCTGCGACCGGCTGGCTGATCTTTGGCGCGCTGGCGATGGTGCTTACCACCAGTGTCTGGGCCACCTTCCATGAATCAGGTCAGGTCTCGTCGCCTGTCTCTTCGGCTACGGCCAAGCAACCGGCACAGTCCATCGGCATCGATCTGGAAATGGCACTGCTGACCGGTGCCTACAGTCTGGCCGGGTTTGGCTACATCATCACCGCCACGTTTTTGCCGGTGATCGCGCGTCAGGCACTGCCTGGCTCGGCGTGGCTCGATCTGTTTTGGCCACTTTTTGGGGCGGGTGTGATTGTGGGAGCCATCACCGCGTCGCGCATCGGTGGCGTGCGCGACCTGCGCTGGCTGCTAATGGTCTGCTACCTGGTGCAGGCGCTGGGCGTGGCCACCAGCCTGGTCAGCCCGACCCTGGCCGGGTTTGCGTTGGGTAGCCTGCTGCTGGGCCTGCCCTTTACCGCCATCACCTTCTTTGCCATGCAAGAGTTGCGCCGCTTGCGCCCGGCGCAGGCCTCAAGCTATATGGGGCTGGCGACCGCACTTTACGGTATGGGCCAGATCGTTGGCCCGCCACTGGCGGCAGCGCTGGTAGCGCGCAGCGCCCGAGCGGTGGACGGTTTCAACCTGTCCCTGCAAATTGCCGCCGCAGCCCTGGTGTTCGGGGCCCTGCTGTACGCACTGTTGATCCGGTGGCATCCGGTGCCGCGCTGAGCCGGTCTTTGACAATTACTTTGGCAGTGCTATCCACTGGTCGGCCAAGGCCTGGATGCTGATGCGGCCTTCAAACACTTCAACCAGCGCCTGGTGCATGGTGGCGTCTGCACTGGCGCCTTGATGCGTCACCCGCCCTTTTTGCATCAGCACCATGTCATCGGCCTGCAAAGCCATGGACACTTCATGCAGAACGCTGACCACGGTCTTTCCCTGCGACACCAGTTCGCGCACGATGGC
>CAJBVC010000248.1 GCA_903958915.1 uncultured beta proteobacterium | reverse complement strand
GAAGTCAAGCCCGTGATTCTTGATGTTCAGCTTGCGCTTTGGTTCGTCCCATGTGAGCATACTTAATTGTATCTACAAAATACTTAAGCGCAAGGTGAAATTTAACTATTGATATATCCCGCAGTTTTGCAGGATAACACCGGAGCCAGACAGACAACACGGCATCAGAAATCTGGAGTTCATCAAAGAAATCAGAGAGTTAGGCAGAAAGTCCGAATGGATGCACAGGCATATTGAAAATGACAATGTCGGTGGACGTTCAGACCTCCTCCAACGAGCATAACTCGGCCTGGACGGTCAGACCAAACGGCTTCGCTGCAAACCGGCGGCAGCTCAGGGCTGATGGCGGAAGGTCATTGGCCCGATTACCCCATCCAGACGCAGCCATTCGAACTAGCGGTATGGGTGTCGCCTCAGCCCACTTGCGCGGCAATCACCGCCCGCGTCACGTCATCTGCCGCAAAAAGATGCTCCACCCTCAGCGAAGCCAGCGTAATGTCTTGCGGCGTCCCAAAGGTGGAAAACATACTGAAAAATGCCACCTCACCGTGTTCGGTGGAAAAACGGGTCGTGAGCACCGGCGCCATTTGTCGGGGCCAAGGAGGTAGCGGCTTCTTACCTGTGCGCTTCTGAATCTGGGCAGCGAACAATTCGACACGGGGCAGCAACTCGGGTACGACGGTAGCGTCATCCCGCAAATGCGCCAGCATGGCGGGAGCAACTTCTTCTAGGTTGGTAATGTGCTGCGACATGCCTTCGGGGTGAAGCATGGCATCCAGCATGTTGATTGGTTGGTCTTGCGGCAAATGTGCAATCCAGGGCATCAGTGTCAGCGCCAACCATTGCGCACCCCGATTCATTTGCAATACATTCCATGCGGCATCCATCACCATCGCAGGCATCGGATCATGCGCAGTAAGCAATCGCCCGAGCGCTTCGCGCACCGGTGCGAGTACCGCATCAGACATTTCACTTCCGCGATACACCGGCGCAAACCCGGCCTGCTGCAGCGCCACGTTGCGTAACGCCAAGGGGGCCTGCAACTCATGAAGCCACGAGAGCAGGAGTTCCCGGCTGGGCTGTGCGCGCCCGCTTTCAACAAAACTTACATGCCGCTGCGAAACGCCCATGCGCAAAGCCAATTCCAGCTGGCTGATGCTTTTCGATTTTCGAGCGGCTTGCAAAGTGTCGCGGAGACTTGGGCTGGCGGTTTCCATTACGTTATTGAATCACACCGCACCGAGGTTTCAATTACCTGCGAGGTAATTGCGCTGATTCAACGGGCCGCACACACTGAGGGCACCTTGAAAGGAAATACTGTGAAAAAACCATTCTTGATTCTCGCTTTGATCGCCCTCGGAGCAATCACTTGTATCGCTCTTTGGAAGGACGGATTTGTGGGGATTTTTGCGGCAACTACAGCTAGCTACGGATCCATGCAGATATTCGTTGATCTTGTCATAGCCCTGACATTGGTCATGGTTTGGATGTGGCGCGATGCGAAAAGCAGCGGCAGAAACATTTGGCCTTGGATCGCAATCACCCTCGTCGCAGGTTCGTTTGGCCCGCTGCTGTATTTCATCACGGGAAAGGAACAAGCATGAGCCCGATGATCTATGAGTGGATGATTCGCCTTAGTTTTGGATTGGCTGGGCTGATACATGTCCTTCCGCTTGCAGGATTGCTTGGGCGCCCCATGCTGGAGCGAGCATACGGTGTCACGCTAGGCGAAGGCCATGATCTAACAATTCTCATGCAGCACCGCGCCCTTCTCTTTGGCTTGCTGGCAGTGGCGTGCTTTGCAGCGGTTCTATTTCCTAGCTGGCGATGGCCAGCAGGTGTTGCTGCGCTGGTCAGTATGGTGGGCTTTGTGCTTATCGCAGCTTTTCAAGCGCATGGACTACCCATCGCCAAAGTCATGTGGATTGATGTGGGCGCCGCCCTAATACTGGGCTTTGGACTTTTGCTGCATTTCAAAGCAGGCCATTCAACTTGAAAGGTTCATGATGAAAATACCGAACGCACTTATTCAGCTCATGCTGGCGGTATTGTTTACCCACGAACTTGATGCAATGACGCAGTCTGAGTGGCGTTTGCTTTATGTGCTGCGAAATTTGAACGACGAACAAGGTCGCTGGTGGTTTGTGGCCCTCCACCTACCGCTGTTTTGGGCGCTCATCGTGCTCACGCATCATTCTAGTGATCTTGTGCAACGCGCGAGCCGCATTGGCTTTGCTGCGTTTTGCATCATTCATGCACTGCTGCATTGGCGTTTGGCCAGTGACACGCTGTCTACTTTCACCTCGCCACTGTCCTGGAGCTTGATTCTGGGCGCTGCCGCGTTGGGTGCCGTATTTTTTGGGGTGGAAGCGCGCCGCCAAAGTCCATCCGTGCTAAAGGCAAATGAGAGAGACGTCGGATAAAACGCACTAGCGAATTGGAGCGGCTCAAAAGAAGGTTGGAATTGGAATCCGTCGCCATTGGTATTGATCCGGACGGGCGCCTGGGCACGGTCCGGCTGAATCCGCCCGTCAAACGCGATGTTCGTGAAGGCAGCCGTGACCTTCAATCTTCAGCTCGCCTTAGATCGACACTAAATTGGCCTGTGCCATCCTGGTTTAAGGAGTGCCTCGCGCGTATAAACATTTGGCTACCCATAAGCTGCCTTTGGTGGCTGTCGGCTCGCGCTGCACAAGAGCCGACCAGGGCCGAATTCCACTGTTACGGATTGCGTGACCGGTATGGAGAAATTGTCAGGACCTGGTCATTATGTGGAGATCTACATAATGGTCAGTGTCGGGGACTCGGATTGCTGAAATTGGAGCCTCATTGCTGCCGATCGACCTGCAGCGGCGACCGCCCGCGATGGAGCGAGAAGATCAATGCGTTGAAGGTCGGCAGTGAGTCTGCTGCAGTCAGTGAAAAATGAAGGGCATCGTTCAGCTTCGGGTGCCACCCGATTCAGGCCGCGTGGGTGGCGGTGCGTTGTGGCAACACTTTGCCGGCCATGGCCTGTGCACACGCAAAGGCGCTGGCCCAGGCCCATTGAAAGTTGTAGCCGCCCAGCCAGCCAGTCACATCGACCACTTCGCCGATGAAATACAGCCCACTCTGGCGCGATTCCATGGTTTGCCCGGACAAACATCGGGTATCCACGCCGCCGGCCATGACCTCGGCCTTGCGGTACCCCTCGGTCCCGGTGGGGGTCAGCTCCCACTGGTTGATGCGCTGCCCCAGCGCCGTCAGGGCTTTGTCGGACGCCTCATTGATCGGGCGCAGCCAGTCGTGTCCCAGTGCTGCGCCCTGGCCGACCCAGGTATCCACCAGCCGACTGGGCAACTCGGCAGACAGTTCGTTGGCAATGCGTTTGCGTGATTTGCCCTTGGCCTGCAGCAACGCCGCAATCAGGTCCCTGGTGGGCGACAGGTTGATGCGGATCGGTGCGCCGGGCTGCCAATAGCTGGAAATCTGCAAAACCCCCGGGCCACTCAGCCCGCGGTGGGTAAAGAGCAGGTCTTCGAGGAACTCCATGCGGTCCTTCTTGGTGCCCGTGGCAATGGCCACTGGTAGAGACAAACCTGAGAGCTGCGCAAACGGCTGCCACGCGAGTTCGTCAAAAGTCAGAGGCACCAGTGCCGCTCGGGTTGGGACGATGGAAAGATCAAACTGGCGCGCAACGCGCAATCCGAAGTCGGTTGCGCCAATCTTCGGAATCGACAGACCGCCGGTAGCAATTACCAGGTTCTGGCAGGTGACGGTGCCACGATCACTATCAATTTCATAGCTATCCACGCTTTCTCCATATGCGCTAGAGGCACTTTTCCTTATGGCCTTGATGGAGCACGGTTGCCAGCGCACCACACCACCCGCATCACATTCGGCCAAGAGCATACGGATGATGTCGTCGGCCGAGTGGTCGCAGAACAGTTGGCCCTTGTGCTTTTCGTGAAACGCTATTCTGTGGCGTGACACCAGATCGACAAAGTCGCGTGGCGTATAGCGCGCAAGGGCAGATCTGCAAAACCGTGGGTTGTCGCTCAGAAAGTTGGCGGGAGAAGTCTGGGTGTTGGTGAAGTTACAGCGTCCACCGCCCGAGATACGAATTTTCTCGGCCACCTTGTCTGCATGGTCGATCACCAGCACGCGCAAGCCCAACTGGCCTGCGACTCCGGCGCAAAAGAGTCCCGCCGCGCCCGCGCCCACAATGACTGCATCAAATGTGTTCATGCAAGTCACGGTCTATACACATGCGTTGGGTGCTGGCGTTTGGCAAACGGCAGTGTACATCGGTGCTTTGGTTGGTTGCTGGAAGCGCGGGAGACGGAACGTGCGGTGTCGCCCTGCTAAGCTTCGCCTTCTTCCACAGATCGGATTTTCATGCGACTCAATTTCTTTCGGCATGCATGCATTGCTGTCCTGACGGCGGCGTCGTTGGGCATTGCGCACGCGGCATTAAATCTGGCTGACCCGGTCCCGAAGTCACCGCAAGTCATCACCGGCACGCTGGACAACGGACTGACCTATTACATCCAGCGCAACGCTCGCCCGGAGAAGCGCCTGGAGTTGCGTCTGGTAGTGAAGGCCGGGTCGGTGCTGGAGGACGATGACCAACAAGGCTTGGCGCATTTCACCGAGCACATGGCCTTCAACGGGTCCACCCACTTTCAGAAGCATGAGCTGATCTCCTACCTGCAGTCGATTGGGCTCAAGTTCGGGCCCGACCTCAATGCTTACACCGGGTTTAACGAAACGGTGTATATCCTGCCGTTACCCACTGACAAGCGCGAATTCATCGAAAAGGGCTTCCTGGTACTGGAAGACTGGGCGCACGGTATTCGCTTTAACGACGCCGATATTGACATGGAGCGCTCCATCGTGCTGGAGGAGTTGCGCATGGGTAAGGGCGCCCAGGACCGCATGATGCGCGCGATTTTGCCGAAGATTCTGAGTGGCTCGGCCTATGCCAACCGTCTGCCGATCGGGACGGAAGACAACTTGAAAAACTTCAAGCCTGACGCCGTCAAACGGTTTTATCGCGACTGGTATCGCCCCAATTTGATGGCGGTGGTGGTGGTGGGAGACATTGAAGTGGCCGATGCCAAGGCCCTGGTGCAGTCGCATTTTGGCAAATTGAAGAACCCGGAAAACGCACGCCCGCGGACCTACCCGGAGTTGCCCACGCGTGCTGCATCTGAGGCGTTGGTCGTTACTGATAAGGAAGCCACCAACGATGTGTTGCAGATTCTCTATCCGCTGACACGCGACGAGCCGGTGGTGAACTGGGGCGACTATCGGCAAAAGACGATCGAGCGGCTGTTTGGCATGATGCTGGGGCAGAGGATGCAGGAGTTGACCCAGCAGGCCGAGCCGCCTTTTGTGGGTGGTTTCAGTGCTGTTGTGCCTTTTTTCGCGCATGGCTACCGGACGTTTAGCTCGATGGCCATCATGGGGCGACAAGGCGTTGGTGTCGTTAGTGATGCCCTGGTTCAGGAAAGTTTGCGTGCACGGCAATTGGGGTTTGATCCGGCCGAACTCGAGCGTGCCAAGAAAGCCATGTTGCGCCGCTATGAGCAGCACTTTGCGGAGCGCGAAAAGACCGACTCGGCCACCTACGCTGCAGAGTATCTGCGCAATTTTCTGACCCGTGAAACGATCCCTGGCATAGCCAACGAACTGACCGCAGTGCAGGAATTTCTGCCAGCCATCACCGTTCAGGATGTCAACCGGTTTGCATCGGGCATCATTCCGAAAGACGCTGCCAAGCTCGTGATTTACATGGGCAGTAGCAAGGAGGGCAATGTGCCGCCAACCTCAGCGCTGTTGCTTGAAAGTGTTGCGCTGGCAGAAAGCCGCGCCGTGAAGGCGCGTGAAGAGAAAGTGGTGGCCCAGAGCTTCATGGAACGCAAACCCCAGGCCGGCACTATTCTGGCGCAGCGCAAGAACGAGGCGCTGGGGTTGCTGGAGTGGGACTTGTCCAATGGCATCAGGGTCATCCTCAAGCCCACCGACTTCAAGAACGATGAAATTCTGCTGTCTGCCAACCGCTTTGGTGGGCAATCACTGTTCGGGCAATCCGATAAATTCAATGCCGGCTATGCCAGCCAGATCGCAGCTTCCATGGGCGTGGCGGGCTTTGATCCTACAGAAATGCAGAAGATGCTGGCGGGCAAGGTGGCCTCGCTGCGGGTCGGCATCGATTCGGTAACCGATGCGCTGAGCGGATCGACTTCAGGTGCCGATCTGGAAACGTTGCTGCAACTGGTGCATCTGAGATTTGGCCCCGCACGCCGTGATGCCGATCTGTTCAAGTCATTCGTGTCACGCTCGCAGGACGCTGCGAAGAACGCCATGGAGCGACCCGAATCGGTGTTTGGCGATGCAGTGCGATCGACCGTTTTCCAAGGCCATCCCCGCCTGTGGCTGACGCCTCGGCCGCAGGACTTCAATGACGTCACGCTGGAGCGGGTATTGGGAATTTACCAGGAGCGCATGGCCAGCGCCAAGGGCTTTACCTTTGTTCTGGTGGGCAGCTTCGATCCGGCCAAAATCCAGCCGCTCATTGCGACCTACCTTGGCAGTTTGCCCGTAGTGCCAGTGGCGACAGACTTTGTTGACCTCGGGGTACGCCCGGTAAAGGGTGTGGTGAAACGTGAGGTGCGCAAGGGGACGGAGCCCAAGAGTGTGGTGTCCATCACTTTCGCCGGCGCGGCCGACTACTCGATTGAGGAGCGGATGAAGGTTCGCGCCCTGACCGAAGTCATTAACATCAAGATCATTGACGAACTGCGTGAAAAGCTGACACTGATTTATGGTGGTGGCATGGGTGGCGATCTGCAGCGTGCACCCTACCCAAGCTACCAGTTGAGGCTGACGCTGCCCTGTGCACCGGACAAGGTGGAGCAGGTTGTGGCTGCAGCGCTGGGTGAGATCCGCAAGATACAGGAGCGCGGTGCCGATCCGGCCGATTTGGCCAAAGTCCAGCAAAACTGGCTGGTGGCCCACCGAAAGTCGATGCGTGAAAACCAGTATTGGCTGGGCCAATTGCAGGCGGCGGTGTTGTACAACGACGATTTTTCAAGTCTTCTTGACTTCGAGAAAAGGGTGATGGCCCTGTCGGTGGACGACATCAAAATCGCTGCAAAGCGGTACCTGCCGTCGGACAACTATGTGCAGGTGGTGCTGCTGCCAGAGCAATGAGTTAGTGCGACAGACTCAAGATTTTGGCGAACTTGCCGAAAACTTGGGTATGTCCAACCTGTCCGAGCCCATCAAGAATCGTACCAACAGGAATATTCCTGTGGAGCAGTGGCCTGAGTCGCAGGAGATTTTGCGCTTTCTACTGGGGCAGTTGGAGCCGAAGTCGATCAAGGAAGTGGCGCACGAAGTGCAGGCCCCTGAGATATCGACACGCAACCGTCTGGCAAAACTCGAAACCCAGGGAGCAGTGATTGCGGTGCGGGCAACCGCGAGTATTGGTCCCGGCAAACACGTTCTGTGCACCCATTACGAAATTACCCAGTATGGTCGCGACTGCGCCGTAGTCCGCACACACGACGCCATGCGATCGACTCGCATCTGCGTCAACAGTGTCTTTGCGCTGGCCGGCGCCATGAATCTGAGTCTTTGACACTGCGCCAACTTCACGGGTAACGCCAGTAGTGGTAACGCCACGCGGTGGTGAAACCTGCACGCCGGTACAGTGCTATGGCGGCACTGTTTTCCTCTTCCACTTGCAGGAAGATGCGCTCAATGCCCTGCGTTTTTGCGTGTCTGGCGAGACCGCCAAGGATGCGTGCCGCCAGTCCCCGTCCGCGCTCCTGAACAACCGTGCGCATGCCGTGGATACCCGCCCAGCCTTGGCTTATGGATGCGGTACCCGCTGCCAAAGGGCGCAGTTCGCCTTCATCGGTGACAACCGCGTACGCGATGCACGCACTTCGACTCAGTGCCTGCACGCGGTGGGCTCCGTCCACCGGGTCGAACCCTGTTGCTGAGTACACCGCAGCCCACAGTGCGGTTGGTTGGCGGGAGACCAGTGCAGGCGCATCGCAGGGAAGACTCATTAGTCCATTCATTGAACTTATCTGCACCAGTGTGGGTTGCGTGGGTACAAAACCGAGTTGGCGCAATCGATGCTGGATGTTGGCGAGCGTTGGAACGTCGGCAATGCGGAAGGCGGCGGGAAACCCTTGCGCTGCGTAGCAGCTAACGATTTCCTGCAACACGTCTTCGCTCAGACCGTGGTGGCGCAGAGGAACGGCACTTTTGGCGCGGCCGATGGTCGAGTGATCAAAAGGCAGGAGCCAGAGCGGCAGCTCGTGAATGTTTGGCGGCGCGACCGCATCCAGGGTCGCGCGCTCAAGACTTTCAATGTCCAGGTCATTCAGTGGAAGAAGTGTGGTGGGCATGGCGCATCTTTCGAGCTTCCATTGTGCCCAAGCGCGCGACGCCAGTCCTCTACACTCGTACCACTATGGCGAAAAAAAGACTGGTTCTGGGGATCGAGTCGTCGTGCGACGAGACCGGGGTTGCGATCGTGCAGTGGCAAGGTAGTGAGGTGCCTCAACTGGTCGCCCACGCCCTGTACAGCCAGATCGAGATGCACCAGGCCTATGGTGGGGTGGTGCCGGAGTTGGCAAGCCGCGACCACATCCGGCGTGTGTTGCCTTTGGCGCGCGACGTGTTGGTGGAGGCGCACCTCACACTGCAGGATCTGGATGTGGTGGCATTTACACGCGGTCCGGGACTAGCGGGAGCATTGCTGGTGGGGGCGGGCGTCGCGTGTGCGCTGGGCGCCGCGCTGGATCTGCCAGTAGTCGGTGTGCACCACCTGGAAGGGCACCTCCTGTCCCCCTTTCTAAGCGCGGATCCTCCCGAGTTTCCGTTTGTAGCGTTGCTGGTATCGGGCGGTCACACCCAATTGATGCGGGTGGATGCAGTCGGTCAATACAGGCTGCTGGGTGAAACCATTGACGATGCAGCTGGCGAAGCGTATGACAAGACAGCCAAACTGATGGGCCTTGCTTATCCTGGTGGCCCCTTGCTGGCACGCCTGGCAGAG
>CAJBVC010000247.1 GCA_903958915.1 uncultured beta proteobacterium | reverse complement strand
GCTCATCAAGCACAGCCACAAGAACATCGACATCGACCGCCCCGGCAAGGACTCCTATCGCCTGCGCGAGTCGGGCTGCAAGGAAGTGCTGCTGCTGGGCAACGACCGCTGGGCGCTGATGCACGAGCTGCGCGGTGCGCCAGAGCCGTCGCTGGACTATCTGCTGGACCGCATGCAGCACTGCGATCTGGTGCTGATTGAAGGCTTTAAGGGCGGAGATTTCCCCAAGCTGGAGGTTTGGCGCGCTTCGGAAGGCAAACCCACGCTCTGGCCGCACTGGCCGGGCATTGTGGCGATTGCCAGCGATTCAACTCCGGTGGAGATTGCGCCTGATGTCACACCGCTGAAGTTGTCGGATATGGCGGCCATCGCGACCTTCGTTCTTTCGCATGCGGTGGTGCGATGCTGAAAAACGAGAGCATCATCGCGGGTCGGGAATTGCGCGCCAATCCTTGCCGTACAATTATTTCGGTTTGTACACCACACCAATGCCATGAATACCAAACTCACTTTGCGCATGGACGAAACCTTGATTGCCGGTGCCAAGGACTACGCAGCAGCCCACGGAAGCTCGGTATCGCAAATGGTGGCCAACTACTTCGCGGCTTTGTCACGCAATGCGGTTGAAGAAAACCTTCAGGGCGATGGCGGCGCAAAGCCTTCCGGGTCCGCTTGCACAAGCCCCGTAACCCTTAGTCTGACGGGCATCCTCAAGCCGCTGCCCGGCCAAAAGCCGGTGAGTGAGGATGACTACTATGCCTATCTGGAACGCAAACACCTGGATACCTCCACGGGCACTGCGCGGTGATTCTGATCGACACCAATGTCATTCTGGACTTGCTGCTGGAACGACCAGAGCACTTTGCTGCCGCCCGCCAATTGAGCGAGCGCGTAGAGTCGGGCGAGCTTCGCGCGATGCTGTGCGCTACAACGGTAACGACCATAGACTACCTTGCGCGCAAACAGCTGGGACGTGACGGCGCAAAGCGCGCCATGCAGGCACTTCTAAGCCTGTACGACATTGCTGCAGTCACTCGAACGACCCTGCAAATGGCGCTGGAAGCGAACATGCCAGACTTTGAAGACGCCGTGTTAGCCCACGCGGCCCATCAGGCTGGTGCCAAAGCCATTGTCACCCACAACCTGCGTGACTTTGCCGGCAGCCCGGTGCGCGCCTATACCCCGCTTGAATATTTGAGCTTGCCAGCCGGCTGATGCACCTTGTGACGACGCAGCCGGAGAATCTATTCAAAAAAGGCTGCTGACGCCCGTGGAACGTGCGTGAGCGGCTATAAAAATAGGAGCAAATGTGACCTTTGTGTGGCCTGCGCAATCGGGCATAGGCTCTGCTGCCTACCAACTCAACAGTATGAGCCACCATGCTTTGGTTGCTAAGGAATTGACACTGCGCTTGTCATGCATAACTTTATATGCATAATTCAGTAGATGCGCTTTTCTTGGCACGAATCCAAACGGCAGACCAACCTGAAGAAGCACGGGTTTGATTTCTCGGACGCAGAAAGTGTTTTCAATGGCCCAACATCCACCGTTGAAGACAAACACAACTACCAAGGCGAGCAGCGCTTCAACACGACCGGACTTCTTGGCGCTGTAGTGGTGGTCATTACCCACACAGAAACCGACGACGAAATTCACATCATTTCCATGCGCGAGGCAGAAAACCATGAAACACGCCAATTCTTCTCCTACCTCTAGTAAGCCCCCTCGCCTGCGGGTCGGCATGAAGGACGTCACTGCTCCCGAATTTTCCGCTGCGCTGAGCAAGCAAATGGGTAAGCACCGCATCACCATCATGCTCGACGACGCGGTGCTTCAGGCATACAAGGCACGTGCCGGTGGACGTGGCTACCAGACTCTGATCAATGAAACGCTGCGCCGTGGCCTGGAGGCGGATGCGTTGAAGGAGGCACTGCGCGAGGTCATTCGCGAGGAACTGCACGCGCCGTAGCACTATCGCGTCACCGCAGGAGAAGGTTTTCTTCCACTACAGGTAAGCCATCCAACGCCCGCAGAACATGCGTGAATAGCTACGACAATAGGAGCAGCATCGCGGTCTTTGTATGGCATGCGCTCTCGGCGTTTACCGATTCGATGCCTTCATGGCGTCCACCCATAGCGCAGCAACTCGCCCAACCTTGACTTCAATGGTTCTGCGACCCGCGGTGCGCCCAGCCAGTGGTGTGCTTCTCGACGATGCTGAACAGCTCGTACATCACCATCGCCATGGCGCCCACCACCACCAGGCCGGCAAACGCCAGGCCCATCTGCATGGCCGAGCCGGCCGAGATCAGCAGGTAGCCGATGCCCTCATTGGAGGCGGTCATCTCCGACACGGTGGTTCCTACAAATGCCAGCGTAATCGCCACTTTGAGCGAGGCATAGAAGTACGGCATGGAACGCGGCAGGCCCACCTTCACCAGCACGTCCCAGCGTTTGGCGCCCAGCACCCGCAGCACATCTTCCAGCTCAGGCTCCAACGTGGCAAGGCCGGTCGCGATATTGACCATGATGGGGAAGAAGCTGATCAGGAAGGCCGTAAGAATGGCAGGCCCGGCGCCGATACCAAACCACACTACCAGAATGGGAACAAAGGCGGCCTTGGGCAGCGCATTGAAGGCCGTCATCAACGGGTACACCGCGGCGTAAGCCAGACGTGAACTGCCGATCACAAAGCCCAGCAGTACCCCAACCACAATGGCCAGCCCAAAGCCAGCCATGGTCACCCAGAAGGTGCGCCAGGCGTGGCCGGCGATCAGCCCCCGGTATTCGAGAAACTGGTCCCAGATGCGCAACGGGCTGGGAAAAATGAACTCGGACACATTGAACGCCGAGCACAGAATCTGCCACAGTGCAATCACCGCCACCAGCAAAATCCATGGCGACCAGAGTTCTACCTGTTTGCTGTTCATACGAGTTCCCTGTCGGCAGTGGAGCGCGGTGTCTGGCGGATGGCACCAATATGGCTGCGCAGTTCATGCACTATGTCGGTGAATTCTTTGGTGTAGGTGAGCTCCAGATCGCGTGGGCGCGGCAGGTCGATGCTACGCTGGACAACGAAGCGACCAGGGCTCTTGCTCATCACGTACACCGTGTCGGCCAGAAACACCGACTCGCGCAGGTCGTGGGTAACCAGAATCACGTTGAACCGCTGCTCGGTCCAGAGGTCGCGCAGAATGCACCACAGCTCTTCGCGGGTGAACGCGTCCAGCGCACCGAAGGGCTCATCGAGCAGCAGCATCTTGGGTTCATGGATAAGGGCCCGGCAAATGCTCGCGCGCTGCTGCATGCCACCCGAAAGTTGCCAGGGAAACTTGTCCTCGTAGCCGCCCAGCCCCACCTTTTGCAGGAGCTTGCGGGCGCGCTCTACATACTCGGCGCGTTTGGCCTTAAAGCTGCTGCGAAAAGGCTCCACGATTTCCAGTGGCAGCAGCACGTTGTCCACCGTGGTGCGCCACGGTAGCAGCGAGGGCGCCTGAAACGCCATGCCGGAGATCTTGAGCGGCCCCGTCACCGGCTGCCCGTCGATCCTGATTTTGCCCATGGAGGGCATCTTCAGCCCCGTGGCCAGCTTCATGAAGGTGGATTTGCCGCAGCCCGACGGCCCCACGATGGCAATGAACTCGCCCTGGCGGACCTTCAGGTCAATGGCCTCCACCGCGAAGTGGTTTTCTTTCAGCATCTGCTCGTTGTAGGCGAGCCAGACGTCGTCAAAGTCGACAAACAGGGGCGCAGCTTGCTGCACGGAATCACTCATGAAATTGGCCTCCAGCGCTCATATTCAGTGCGTGAGCAGCTATTGAAATAGGAGCAGTTAAGCGGTTTGCGCTGAATTACTTCTTCGGGAAGACGTCCAATTCGGCCTTGGCTGGAAGGAATGAGCCGTTCCACACCACATCCGGGTTGACGCGCGACTTGGTCGCAAAGGCGTCTGACACCTGGCTGGCCATCAGCGCAAGCCGCCCCGGAACAATCTGACCAAAGCCCTCGGCGCGGGCATTGGGGCTGGTCACCACGGTGTCGATTGCCAGCTTGAGCCGGCGGGTTTCCAGATCGACGTTGATGATGCCGTCGCGTGCCTTCACATCGGCAATCGCCGCAGCCGGGTTGGCCAGCACTTCCTTGACGCCCTTGGCGAACGCCGTCAGGAACGCCTTCACGGCGGCCGGGTTGTCCTTGAGCAGTTTGGGCGACACGATGATGGCATTGCCGTAGAGCTTCACGCCATGGTCGGGGTACGGCAGTACCACCACATCCTGGGCTTTGACGCCACGCGCTTCCAGGTTCAACAGCGACGTGAAGGTAAAGCCGGTGATGGCGTCCACGTCACCGCGCACCAGCATGGTCTCGCGCAGCGGTGGGTCCATCGAAATCCACTGCACGGCACCCACGGTGTTGGCCTTGGCAAAGATGGGGAAGGCACGGCGTCCCGCATCAAACACCGGGGCGCCGAGTTTCTTGCCCGCCAGGTCAGCAGGAGTCTTGATGCCCGATTTTTTGAGTGCCATCACCGAGGCTGGGGTGTCGTTGTACACCATCATCACCGCTACCGGTTTGTTCGGTGCGTCTGGGTTATTGGCGTGGAACTCCATCAACGCTGCCAGATCGGCCAGGCCCATGTCGTAAGCACCCGAGGCAACACGGGTGACTGTGCCGCCAGAACCATTGCCAGCGTCAATGCTGACATCGAGCTTGGCGTCCTTGAAGTAGCCTTTGGCCGCAGGTGTGAGGAACAGCGCCGCCGGGCCTTCGAAGCGCCAATCGAGCTGAAACTTGATCGGAGTTCCCTGGGCTTGGGACCAACTGGCAGTGAGTACTGCTGCGGCTGCAAAGATACCCTTCAGAAGATGACGTTTGTTCATGGGAGCTCCGGTTGAACGGGTTGGAAATCAGAGGTTCAACCGGGTTACGCAAGAACAGTGCCTACGCATCTGTGCGTCGAAGTGGTGCAAATGCTTTTGCGGAGGTGGCCTGCAATTTGCTAGCCAGAGGAGCGGAACGTTTTCATTTCGCCAACTTCACTGAGGAATTTTCATGATGCACCAAACTGTTGCACGCACGCTGGCTTGCGCTGGTACCGTCGCTTGCGCACTTTCGGCACAGGCCGCCACCTTCAGCGACACTTCCATCGGCTACCGCTACGGAACGGATTACGCCGAGCCTTTCAATGCCAATGCCATCAGCAAAGACATCATCAACCTCAACCACATCAGTGGCTACAAATACGGCACCAACTTCTTCAATGTCGATATGCTGCTCTCCGACAGCAAAGACCCTGCTGGCAAGGGCTCCACCAACGGTGCGCAGGAAGTGTATGTGGTGTACCGCAACACAGTGGATCTGGAGAAAGCCACCGGCTCCAAATATGCATTTGGACCGGTTCGCGGTATGGGCATCACCGCCGGCTTTGACTACAACACCAAGACCGACGCAGGCTACAACTCCAAGAAACGCATGTTGGTGGCGGGCCCCACATTCATGATGGATGTACCAGGCGTTTTGAACATCAGCCTGCTCTATCTTTGGGAGAGCAACGCGCCGTTCAACACCTTCAGTGGCGTCTCGACCCCTCGCTACAACTACGACCCGCACGCCATGCTCGGCGTGGTCTGGGGTATTCCTTTGGGTGCAAGCGGTTTTTCGTTTGAAGGCTTTGCCAACTTCATCGCCGCCAAGGGCAAGAACGAAGCAGGTGCCGATACCGCTGCAGAAACCAACATTGACATGCAGATCATGTACGACCTGAGCTCGG
>CAJBVC010000246.1 GCA_903958915.1 uncultured beta proteobacterium | reverse complement strand
GCGCAGGCATCGCTCGCGTAGCGTGCCAGCACACCATTGGTCAGCACGTATTCAATGCCACAGGCCTGTGCGTAGTGACCCGCTTCGGCATGCAGCCGGGGACCATCGGATCCCACTTCGCCCATGTCTCCCAAAACCAGCAACCGGGGTCCAGGCAAGTCGGCCAGCACATCGATGGCGGCCTGCACCGAGTCCGGGTTGGCGTTGTAGGTGTCATCCACCAGGGTGATGACACGGCCATCCATGTTGAGCGTCAGTGCACGCGAACGCCCCTTGACCGGAACAAACGCCTCCAGGCCTCGCTCCACAGCACGTGCATCCACGCCAGCAGCAAGAGCGCATGCTGCAGCGGCGAGGGAATTCTTCACGTTGTGCCGGCCTGCAATCGACAGGCGGTAGCGCAGTTCCACGTCGGGGGCCCTCACATGCACTTGCCAGGCACCGTCATGCCATTGCGCCTCGGTACAAACCAGACGCATCTCGCCTGCCGGTGCCTCCATGGAAAACTCCAGTGTGCGACGTGAACCGGCCAAACCTCTCCAGACATCGGTATGCGCGTCGTCACGCGGAAAAACCGCAGCACCCTGCATTGGCAGAGCCGCGATGACCGCTCCGTTTTCATGTGCCACCGCCTGCACCGAGTGCATGAATTCCAGGTGCTCGCGTTGCGCGTTGTTGACCAAGGCCACGGTCGGTTGTGCCATCGCCGCCAGACGCGCGATTTCGCCGGGGTGGTTCATCCCAAGTTCCACCACAGCGATGCGGTGTTCTGGTCGCAGGCGCAACAAGGTCAATGGAACGCCAATGTCGTTGTTGAAGTTGCCTCGCGTGGCCAAGGCGTGCTGCTCGCCGTGGGCTGCCACCAGGATCGAGGCCAGCATCTGTGTGACCGTGGTCTTGCCATTGCTACCGGTCACGGCGATCAATGGCAAGTCGAATCGGGCACGCCAGGCAGTGGCCAGTTCGGCCAACGCGACTTTGGTGTCAGGCACTTCTATGCATGGCATGCCGACCAGGCCTTTGGCAGAACCGGCATGGCAGATCGCCGCCACCGCACCTTTTTGCTGCGCCTGGGCAAGAAAGTCGTTCGCATCAAATCGTTCGCCCTTGAGAGCGACAAACAGATCGCCCGGCTCGACCGTGCGGGTATCGGTATGCACCCGCTGCACGTCCACGTCGCCAGCGCCGCTCCATTGCGCACCGCTCAGCCAGGCAAGGGCTTGCCGCAAGGTCATCATGACGCTCATGCCGGCACCCCTGGGGTTATGGCAGAACGCGATGCCAACGCCTGACGTGCGTGGAGCCGATCGGAGAAGGGCCGCTTTTCGCCCGCCACCTCCTGGGTTTCCTCATGCCCCTTGCCTGCCAGCAGGACCACATCGTTGCTTGCAGCGTTGGTAATGGCGTGCAGGATGGCCTGGGCCCGGTCGGGCTCCACAGAGACGCACGGGCTGCGGGACATTCCCAGCAATATTTGCGCAATGATGGCCTCGGGTCTTTCGCTGCGCGGGTTGTCGCTGGTGACCACCACCCGATCGGCCTTCTGCGTGGCAATGGCACCCATCATGGGGCGCTTGGATGTATCGCGGTCACCACCACACCCAAACACACACCATAGCTTGCCGCCACGGGCCTGCGCCAGTGGCTGCAGCGCTGTCAAAGCCTGGCTCAGCGCGTCGGGCGTATGCGCGTAATCCACCGCGACCAGGGGCTGCCCGACATCGCCAAAACACTCCATGCGCCCCGGAACCGGCTGCAATGCACTGCACGCCACAACGGCGGCATCCAGCGGCACTCCCAGGGCGCGCATAGCTGCCAGCACCCCCAGCAAATTGGACACGTTGTAGCTGCCAATCACGCGCGACTGCAGCCGCGCAATGGCACCGCCTTGCTCCACCACGTCGAACGCCAGACCCTGACGGTCATAAGCGATATTGCACGCTTGCAACCGGGCCGCGCGCTGGCACGACGTGGTCCACAGATCCAGCGCGATCGCAGCAAGTTCCTGGGCCAGCTTTTCGCCATGGGCATCGTCCACATTCACCACCGCAGCAACCAGGCCGGGCCATGTGAACAGGGTGCGCTTGGCAAGCCAGTAGGCCTCCATGCTGCCGTGGTAGTCGAGGTGGTCCTGCGTCAGGTTGGTGAAGATCGCCACACGCGCTTCCATGCCGTCCAGGCGACGCTCCTGCAGGCCGATGGAGGATACCTCGATCGCACAGGCCCGCAGCCCATCGCGCACAAACGCGCGCAATGTCTGTTGCAGCAAGACCGGATCGGGCGTCGTCAACCCGGTTGCGCGAACCTGCCCTGGCAGCCCCACACCCAGCGTGCCGATGACACCGCAGGGCATTGCCATAGCGCCAGGCAGCGATGAGAGAGCCTGCGCCAACCACCACGCGGTCGAGGTTTTTCCATTGGTTCCTGTCACTGCGACCAATGCAAGTTCGCGCGAGGGCAGTCCAAAGTATTCTGCCGCGATCGCGCCGGCAGCGGACTTGAGGCCGCTGTAGCCCGCTGTAGTGGCTTCGTCCAGACGAAAGTCAGTCGACCCCTTCTCCTCCACCAGGCAAGCAACCGCGCCCCGAGCGCGCGCATCGGGCACAAACTTGCGTCCATCGACCACGGCACCAGGCCACGCAATGAATCCGTCACCAGGTTTGGCCTTGCGGCTGTCACACGTGAGTGACCCCGTCACACGCTGTTGCAACCAGTGTGCAGCATCCCGTGGACTGTGCAGCGTATGCATCAGAAGCTTTCCTCCACCGCGTGCGCCACCACCTGCGGCCGCACAGCCATGTCTGGCTGCACGCCCATCATGCGAAGAGTCTGCTGCACCGTCTCGCTGAAAACCGGTGCTGCCACATCACCACCGAAATACTTTCCGGCACTGGGCTCGTCGATCATCACCGCGACCACGATGCGCGGTTTGTCGACGGGCGCAACGCCGACAAAGAAACCGCGGTACTTCTTGTCGGCATAGCCTTTGCCTTCCTGCTTGTGGGCAGTGCCGGTTTTTCCACCTACGGAATAGCCCATGGTCTGCGCCTTGGGCGCAGTTCCGCCGGGGCCGGTTGCCAGGTGCAGCATGTGCAGCACGTCCTGTGCGTGGCGCGCCTCCATCACCCGCACGCCCGGCGCTGGTTGGGTTGCCTTGAGCAGCGTCACCGGAGCGAGTTCGCCATCGCGTGCAAACACGCTGTAGGCGTGCGCCAACTGAAACAAGCTGGCGGACAGCCCGTATCCATAACTCATGGTGGCCTGCTCGATCGGGCGCCAGGTCTTGTAGGCCCGCAGGCGCCCGCTCACCACACCGGGGAAGGGCACCTGGGGCTTTTGGCCAAGGCCCACCTGGCTGAACATTTCCCACATTTCGCGCGGCTGCATCTGCATCGCCATCTTGACCGTGCCAACGTTGCTGGACTTCTGAATGACCTCATTGACCGTCAGCGCCCCGTGGGGGTGGGCATCGCTGATGGTGGAGCCGGAAATGGTCAGGCGCCCAGGCGCCGTCTGAATGACAGTTTCGGGCTTGACCATTCCCTTTTCCAACGCCAGCGCAATCACGAAGGGTTTCATCGTGGATCCAGGCTCAAACGTGTCGGTCAAGGCACGATTGCGCAACTGGGCGCCACTCAGGTTGGCTCTTTTGGCTGGCGAATAGCTCGGGTAGTTGGCCAGGGCCAGTACTTCGCCCGTCACCACATCGAGCACCACCACGCTGCCCGCCTTGGCCTTGTTGGTCACCACGGCCTCACGCAGTTTCTGGTAGGCAAAGAATTGCACCTTGCTGTCGATGCTGAGCTGTAAATCCTTTCCGTCCACGGGAGGGATCATGTCGCCCACATCTTCTACCGCGCGGCCCAGGCGGTCCTTGATGACGCGGCGCGAACCGTTACGACCGGACAGTTCCTGGTTGAAGGTCAGTTCAACGCCTTCCTGCCCTTTGTCTTCCACATTGGTAAAGCCCACCACATGGACCGCAGACTCGCCCTCAGGGTACTCACGCTTGTATTCCTTGCGCTGGTAGATGCCCTTGATGTTCATCTCCGCGATCTGCTTGGCCGCATCATTGTCGATCTGGCGCTTGATCCAGACAAAGGTTTTATCCTCGTCCTCAAGCTTCTTGGCCAGGTCGGCAACCGGTATTTCCAGCAACTTGGCCAGGCGCTGCATTTGAACCTTGTCAATCTCAACGTCTTCGGGAATCGCCCAAATGCTGGGCGAGGGCACGCTCGAGGCCAGGATCATTCCGTTGCGATCCAGAATGCGGCCGCGATTGGAAGGCAAGTCCAGCGTGCGGGCGAACCGGACTTCGCCCTGGCGCTGAAAGAAGTCGTTGGCCACCACCTGAATGTAGACAGCCCGTGCCGCCAGTCCCACAAATGCCAGAGCGATGGCCCCCACCACAAACTTGCTGCGCCACACGGGCGTTCGGCTGGCCAGCAGGGGGCTGGAGGTGTACTGAATACTGCGGCTCACGGTGCCACCCCTTTGCCATTCGCTACCGATGGCTGCGACGCGCCACTATTCGGACTTGCAGTGCCGGAATAGTTGACATACATCGTGATAGCCGGCGTGGCCTGGCGCATCTCGAGCTTTTCGCGGGCGATGCGCTCTACGCGTGACGGTGTAGCCTGGGCACGCTTTTCTACTTGCAGACGGTCAAACTCGGTTGCCAGGCGTTTGGATTCACTGCGTGCCTTGTCCAGTTCGGCAAACAGCCGACGCGAATCGTATTGGACGCTCACGAGATACACGGCGCTGACCAGTACCGCCACCAGTAGCATCAGGTTCAACCGGATCATGCGGACGTTCTTTCCGCCACGCGCATGATGGCACTGCGAGAGCGGGCGTTACCCCCCACTTCGCGGCCACTGGGTTTGATACGGTCAATGGCCTTGAGCTTCATCACTTTGGGTGCCGCAAACGGGTTGCGCCGGTCGTAGGCATCGCGCGAGTGCTTGGCAATGAACTGCTTGACGATACGGTCTTCCAAAGAATGGAAGCTGATCACGACCAGCCTGCCACCGGGTTGCAACACATCTAGACTCGCCTCTAGCGCCTGTTGCAACTCTTCAAGTTCGGCGTTGATGAAAATCCGAAAAGCCTGAAATGTGCGCGTTGCAGGGTTCTGGCCCGGCTCGCGGGTTTTGACCGTGTCAGCCACGAGCTGGGCCAGCTCAGTGGTGGTTGAAATTGGGCCCCGCTCCTGTCGGCGAGCAACAAGCGCCTTTGCAATGGCCCCAGCAAACCGTTCTTCACCATATTCACGTATCACCTCCGCTATTTCGTCGGTCTCGGCTGTTGCCAGCCACTGGGCCACACTTTGTCCACGCGTGGTGTCCATGCGCATATCCAGCGGTCCGTCGAAACGGAAGCTGAAGCCGCGCACAGGGTTGTCGATCTGGGGGGAACTGACCCCCAGATCCATCAGAATGCCGGCCACACTGGTGCCGGGCATTGCATTCAGTTCAGAAAACGCCGCATGGCGAATGGAAAAGCGCGCGTCGTCAATGCCGTTGGCCACCGCCACGGCCTCGGGATCGCGATCAAACGCGACCAACCGACCCACCGGCGACAAACGGGAAAGGATCAGCCGGGAGTGCCCGCCACGACCGAATGTGGCGTCCACAAAGAGCCCATCCGCGTTGCTATGTCCACTGTCCGGGGTGCCATCCAACAAAGCGTCGACGGCTTCGTTCAACAGTACAGTGGCGTGATCCCATTGTGCGTCCACCGGGGCGACCTAAAAGGAGAAAGCCTTGATGGAGTCGGGCATTTCTGCCTGCCTGTGCTGCGCTTCCTGCGCCTCGTAGGATCCCTTGTCCCAAAGTTCAAAATGGTTCCCCATGCCAAACAGCATGACTTCGCGCGAAATCCCTGTGGCAGCACGCAGTTCGGGCGACACCAGCACCCGTCCTGTGCCATCCATGTCTACGTCCATCGCGTTGCCCAGCAGGATGCGTTTCCACCACTGGGATTCCATGGGCAGCGCTGCAATGCGTTCACGGGTTTTCTCCCACTCGGGGCGGGTAAAAACCATGAGGTACCCGTGCGGATGGCGCGTGATGGTCAGTTGGCCGGCCGCGGTGGCGCTCAGGACATCCCGATGGCGGGTGGGCACCGATAGCCGACCCTTCGCATCGAGACTGAGAGATGAAGCACCTTGGTACACCGAGTCACACCTTATTTTTGGAAATCCTGGCTTTGAGGCCTTTTGATGGCACTTTTCACCACTAAATTGCACTTTTTTGCACTGTATCAGCAAATAAGTATCCCGCAACAGGGTTAACCAGAAAAATTTTCAATGAAATCAACAACTTAGAGTCGATATGCAAAGCATAGTTGCCGGAAAAATCGTTCTAAATTAAGCACTTAGCGCAGGCAGTGAAAGTAACGCTTGAAGCTTGAACATGCACCAGCTGATGCCTGCGTTACACAGTGTTACGAAGATCGCACCCTAAACTACGGCCATCACCAAGCTGTCCGAGCATTTGTCGGCCGGCAGTTCCATCGCAAAGGACCCACCATGTCTTTCTACCCCAACATGCTTAAGCCCCTGGACCTGGGCTTTACCACCCTGAAAAACCGCGTGCTCATGGGCTCCATGCACGTGGGACTCGAAGAAGCCAAAGACGGCTTTGCGCGCATGGCCGCCTTTTATGCCGAGCGCGCGGCGGGCGGTGTCGGCCTGATCGTGACCGGTGGCATTGCGCCCAACGACCGCGCCCGCCCCATGCCCGGCGGCGCACGCATGACCACCCAGGAAGAAGCGGATAAGCACAAGGTGGTGACGCAAGCGGTGCACGACGCCGGCGGCAAGATCGCCATGCAGATCCTGCACTTTGGCCGCTACGCCTACCACCCCGAACTGGTCGCGCCCAGCGCGCTCAAAGCGCCGATCAATCCATTTCGCCCCCACGCGCTCACCAGCGAGGAAGTGGAGCAAACCATTGCGGACTATGCCAACGCGGCTGCACTGGCGCAAAGCGCAGGCTACGACGGCGTCGAGATCATGGGGTCCGAAGGCTACCTCATCAACGAATTCATTGCGGCGCAGACCAACCACCGGGACGACGCCTGGGGCGGCAGTTACGAGAACCGCATCCGCTTCCCGCTGGAAATCGTGCGCCGCACCCGCGCCCGGGTGGGACCCAACTTCATCATCATCTTTCGTCTGTCCATGCTCGATCTGGTCGAAGGAGGATCGAGCAAGGAGGAAGTTGTACAGCTGGCGCAGGAACTCGAGGCGGCTGGCGTCACCATCCTCAACACCGGCATTGGCTGGCACGAGGCACGCATTCCCACCATCGCCACCAAGGTGCCGCGCGCGGCCTGGGCCTGGG
>CAJBVC010000245.1 GCA_903958915.1 uncultured beta proteobacterium | reverse complement strand
GCTGCGATGGAAGACCAGAATGCTCAACTCAACGTGTTGTTCACGCTGAGCCCGGATGGACTGGTGGCGTTTTCTGCCGACGGTACCGTGCGGTTTGTCAACCCGGCGTTTCTCGAGATGACGGGAATTCCCCAGGCAGTGGTGGAGGGGCATGGCGAAGCGGTCCTCAATGACATGCTTCGGGATCGCTGCGTGACGCCTAGCGCATTCACTGGCATTGCAGCCTGTTTCCATGAGGTTGGGATGCCCTTGAAGCACCTGAGCCTGGAGTTGAAGACACCTGAGGCCAAGGTGCTGCAACTGGTCGGGGTGTACAGCAAGGCCTCGAGCATTGCGCGCATTCTGTATCTGCGCGATGTCACCCACGAAACGGAAGTGGAAAACCTCAAGAGTGAGTTCCTGTCGACTGCGGCGCATGAGTTGCGCACGCCCATGGCCAGTATTTATGGCTTTGCCGAAGTACTCCTGACACAGGACCTGGAGGATTCCGATCGCAAGGAGATGCTCGACATCATCTATCGACAGTCATCCCTGATGGCATCGATCCTCAACGAACTGCTGGATCTGGCTCGCATCGAGGCTCGGCGTGGCAAGGACTTTGTGCTCGAGCGCGTCGTGGTGCGCACCCTGGTCGACAAAGTGGTACATGAGTTCAAGCCACCCGCTGATCGGCAGGCGCCTTTGGTGCGTTACAGCACCATGGAACTGGCCATCATTGCGGACGACAAGAAGGCGCGCCAGGCTATCCTCAACGTGCTTTCCAATGCCTACAAGTACTCCCCAGCCGGCGGTACCGTGGAGATCGAATTGCTTGCCCGCACACCAGCCGGCGAGGCGGCGCAGGTGGGCATTCGCGTGCTGGACCACGGCATCGGGATGACGCCAGAGCAGCAGGCCCGCATCTTCGAGCGGTTTTACCGGGCCGACACGTCGGGCAAGATTCCCGGCACAGGGCTGGGTATGAGCATCGTGCATGAAATCATCGCGCTGCTCGGCGGCACCGTGGAAATCAGCAGCAAGCCGGGCGGCGGAACCACAGTGACCCTGTGGCTACCGGCCGCGACCCAACCACCCACTCAGATGTAAGCCGGGTAGTGCGGGTCGTACACGTGCGCCCGCACCAGCGAGAGCATGTCTTCGGGCCGGGACTTGGAGGCCAGGCCCCGGTTTGTTCCACTCTCGCGGGATACGTGCTCAACTACGATAGCAGGGATTTCGGCGCGCTGCCGAAATCTTCCAATGCTTTGGAAAATCTTAAATTGCACAAGTCATGCCACCTTTGATGCGGTTGCCCGCACAACAGTAGGTGCCCGCTGGCGCTCAACAAAGCTGGGGCTGAAGAGTTGCTGCAAGTCGCCTGGAGCCAGCGGTTCGGGTGGCTTTGGGGAGATTACGCTTGCTGGGGTAGGCGTCATACGGGTCCCGAATTGACAGGGGCATACCAAAACCACCTTGCACTCACGCAGCCAATTCTTCCAAAAGAACGAAGTTGCCGACTATCACACGAATCTTACTGACAGGCCGATATCCAGCTCCGAGTTCATGTCGGCGCAACGATGGTAGCCCCGTTCAAGAGCGACTTCTCAGAGGCAATGTCGGACGGTCGATCGCCGTGGCTCCGTTCTTTTGCGCACGTTGTTTGCGTATCCAGGTCATAGGCGTGGTACTGGCATGCTTAAAAAAAAGCAGCTGAATCGTTTGAAAGTCCAGCTGGCGCTGCCGATTTGACGTCGGGAATATTGGCATTGCGCGACACCGGTCGAGGGCTGTGGGGTGCCCATGTTGGCCAGGCGGCATCCGAATTGCGTGACGAGTGGGGCAGTGCTTAAATGAAAGCTAAGTTGCCGCGCCTATGGGCAGGTCTGCCAGTGGGAGCCACGGTAATGGTTGATACGGCACCCTTTATCTACGTACTGGAATCGCACCCCCAATTTGCAGACCCATTTGTGGGCTTGTTTGAAGCTGCCGGACGCGATTCAATTGGCAACGGCCTTAGACATCGGTGCTGCCGCTTTTGTCACGCATGACCGTGATTTCTCCCAAGTCACCGGGGTAAATATTCTGATGGGTGATCCAGGGCATTCTGCTTAACCGTCCCACCGCTGCTCTGCCGCCACTTGGCGCAAGCGCTGTTTCACCGGGATGGTTCACCCGCATGAGTGGGACGGCCGCAGTTCGTGCGGCGCTTCAAGATTGTTATGCGTGCTGCTGTGTTATTGCTTTGGCAGCAACGTAAACTTGTTGGGAACAGCAGGCTCTGTTTTTCGGCTGCAATGCCGACTCCGCTGTCACTGAATGCAAATTCGAGCAAAGCGCCGTCTTCATTGCGGCTGATTTCCCTGGCCTCAATGCGGATGTGGCCCTGCCGGGTGAACTTGATGGCGTTGCCCACCAGGTTGGAGAGCATCTGGCATATTTTATGTTGTTAGAAAGTACCGTGTTTGGTACCATCAGCCACTATTTCAATACTTTTAACTTATTTGTATGGACCACAACACTGTCTCCGTTGCTGAAATCAAGCGCCGTGGCATGTCGGCCATTGCCGACAGCTTGCGGCGTGGTCCAGTGCACATCATCAAAAGAAACAAGATGGCCGCCGTTGTTCTCTCCGAGAGCGACTATCTGCGTCTCACCAATCAAAAGTTGCCCTCGCCATCGGGCATGACGGCGGTGCAGTGGTTGCTGGCACAGCCAACCGCCGGCAAACGAAGCAAAAATCAAATCGATGCTGACCTTAAAGTAGAGCGTGCCTGGTGATCGCATTCTTCGATTCAAGCGCCCTTATCTATCTGATTGAGGGTAACGAACCGTTCTCCACCAAGATTCGCAGGGAACTGGCGAGCGCCGCAAAAAGACATCCTGAGCTGGGTGCTGGCGTGTCGCGCCTGACCTGGTTGGAGTGTCGTGTAGGCCCCATGAAAGCCAATGACAGTGCGACCTT
>CAJBVC010000244.1 GCA_903958915.1 uncultured beta proteobacterium | reverse complement strand
TTCCATGCGGCGTGTCTCCACCACCAGGGTGAGCGTGCTGACTCCCGGCAGCGACGAGACAGTGAACACCATCGGCGTGCCTGGCACCACCGCGCCAAAGGGCTTCTTGTGGTCGGGTGCGCGCGAATCAAACTGCAGACTCAGCGCGACCGGGTGGGTCACGGCCCGCGCGTTGGGGTCGGCAAAGGTCTTGGGGCCCACGGTGAGCACCGGCTTACCGTTGGGAAAGGTCAGCTTGAGGGTTTGTGCACCCGAGAAGCTCCGATGCACGTTGCCCTTGGCGCCGGTGGTCAGTTGACCGCCGGCATTGTTGCCAAAAGTACTTTCCTCGCGCCAGGAAGCATCACCGATCTTGAAGTCGAAGGCACCATCCAGCAGGACATTCAGATAGTACGCATCGCAACTGTACTGAAAGGCAAAGTCGTCCTGGGTGGCCCAGTTGTTCATCGTGCCGCGCAGGAACAGCACCGTGTCGCCCAGCGGTGCATCGGTGGGGCAATTTTCGATCGAGAGTTCGGGAGTGGTGTTGGAAGATGTCATACGCACAACGAAGCGGTGAGTGCCCTGGAAACGCTGCTGCAACTCCAGACCGCGCAGTGCGAGCTGCTGTGGCGATGTTCCGCGGCCAAAGTCTGCGTCCGCCGACCAGCCTTCATCACCCAGCTTGAAGCGGTGCTCGCCACTCAGGCGCGTCACCAGTTCATAACGGTTGCAGGCCCAGACGAACTTCTGTGCATCCGCCGCGTTCCAGCTGTTAAAACTGCCGCGCAGGTACAGCGCACGCCCTTGTAGCGGATCCTGGCTGCAGGCCAACAACGCAGTGGCGGCGACAGTGGGTGCGGTGCTGTCGGCATGTGCGCTGATGCTCCAGGGCGATGCCACAACACACGCCACTACTGGCGCGATGCGCCTGACCAAGCGCCAGACGTTCATCCCTTGACACCGCCTGCCGTCAGGCCGGAGACGATCCACTTTTGCGCCACCAGAAAAACCAGGGTGATGGGCAAGCCGGAGAGTACCGCAGCGGCCGCAAAATCGCCCCACAGGTAACGCTGCTCGTACAGATAGTATTTGGAGCCTACCGCCAGGGTCAGATTGGCTTCTTCCCGCAGCAGGATGGACGCCACCGGATATTCGATGATGACGCCGATAAACGCCAGCACAAACACCACCATCAGGATTGGCACGGCCATGGGCAGCAGCACCAGCCGAAACGCCTGCCAGTGGGTGGCACCGTCGACCTTGGCGCACTCCTCGATTTCGGTGGGGATGGTCTCGAAGTAGCCCTTGATGGTCCATATGTGCATGGCCACGCCGCCCAGATAGGCCACGATCACGCTGGCGTGGGTCTCAATCCCAAGCCAGGGAACATTGGAGCCGATCCCCTCAAAGATGGCAAAAATGGCCACCAGCGCCACCGCCACCGGGAACATCTGCAGCAGCAGCATGCTGTTGAGAATCAGGCCTTTGCGCGCAAACTTCATGCGTGCAAACGCGTAGGCCGCGGTGGTGGAAATGGCCACGATGAGCAGCGCCGAAATGGTGGCGATCTTGATCGAGTTCCACAACCACAGCAGCACCGGGAAGGGCGGTTTGATCAGATTGCCGTCGGCGTCGGTATAGCTGATGCCCAGCGCCAGTTTCCAGTGCTCCAGGCTGATCTCGGTGGGGATCAGCGAACCGGTAGAAAAATTGCCGGGGCGCAGAGAAATGGAGATCACCGCCAGCAGCGGGAACATCGTGACGGCTATCAAAATCCATAGCGCCACATGCGCGCCGGTAATGCGCCAGCGCTGGCTTTTTCCTGTAACGATGGCCATACCGTGTTATCCCTTCTTGGCTTCGTTGACCTGGGCGAGCTTGAGGTTGGCCAGCGACAGGATGGCCACCATCAGGAAGATCAGGGTCGAAATGGCCGCCGCCAGGCCGAAGTTGGCCCCGGCGTCGGTGAACGCAATGCGGTAGGTGTAGGACACCAGAATGTCGGTCTGCCCTGCAGGCAGTTTGGTATTAAGGTAGTCGGGCCGCCCGTCGGTGAGCAGTGAAATCAGCACAAAGTTGTTGAAGTTGAACGCGAATGCCGAGATCAGCAAGGGGGTCAGTGGCCGTGCGATCAGCGGTGCGGTAATGCGGAAAAAGTTGGTCAGCGGCTTGGCACCGGCAATCGCCGACGCTTCATACAGGTCGGCCGGAATTGCCTTGATCAACCCGGTACACAAAATCATGATGTACGGGTAGCCGAGCCAGGTATTGACGATCAGCAGCATGCTCTTGGCCAGAAACGGGTCAGAGAACCAGGCCGGACGCACACCCAAAACGGCATCGAGAATCGCGTTGATCTCGCCAAAGTTCTGGTTGAACAGCCCCTTGAATACCAGAATCGAAATGAACCCCGGCACTGCATAGGGCAGGAACAGCAGCGTGCGGTAGAGCGTGCGGTATTTCAGTGCCTCCCAGTTGAGTACCACCGCCAAGGTCATGCCCACTGCCGTGGCGAAAAACACGGTGAGCGCCGCGAACAGTACGGTCCAGATGAAGATGGAGACAAACGGACCGCGCATATCCGCGTCAAATAGCAGCCGAGCGTAGTTGGCCCAGCCAATGCCGACCTTGAAGCCAGGCTGCATGCGCTCACCCTGCGCCGTCTCAAAATAGCCCGTGGTGGTGTTGGGGCTGTAGGTCACACCGGTTTCCGTGCGGATGATGGAGCCGTCGGTGTTGGACTTCCACAGCGGCTCCACCGTGCCGAACTCGCGCAAACCAACGTAGTTCAAGGTCTTCTTGGTTGGCATTTCGAGCGTGAGCGACGCCAATGCTTCGCGCAGTTCGATGGTCTGGCGCAGATTGAGCGGCTCGGCCAAACGCGCGCCGCCGGGCAGGATGATCTGCATGGGCACCTGCTGGCCCTGCAGGTTGGGGCTGGCCAGCGGTAGCGCTGGAGAGACATAGCGCGGTGCATCGGCGCTGTCCGGACTGTTCAGCACCAGGCGGTAGTTGGAGCCATCCGCATGCAGGCTAAAAGCCATCGACTGCGTTTCGTCGATGGTGGCCTGGTCCAGCAAATAGGCGCGTGCGCGCTCCTGGCTCAGCAGATTCGCCGACGAATAATTGGTAAACCCGATCTGCACGGTGTACAGCAGCGGGAAAGCGACAAACACCAGCATCCCGGCCACACCGGGAAAGAGGTAGCGCCAAGCTAGCGATTTGGCGGATGTGTAGATCACCAGCGCGGACGTGCCCAGCGTCAATGCCGCCAGTGCGTACAGGGGTTGGCCGGCAGCGTAGAAACCCGCTACCAGCCACAGGAGTGCAAAAGTCAGGATGCCGACCAGCGGCCATTTGAGGAGCTTCATCATGACTGTCTCACCTTACCGCATGCGGGCGGCCGCACCGTCCAGCGCGTCCTTGGGGCTCTGCAGACCATTGGTGATGGCCTCCAGCGCGGCATCCATCGCGGGAAAGAACCTGCCGGTCTCCGGGATGTTCGGAATAGGCTCGCCTGCCAGGGCATTGGCCATGGTGGCGCGAATATTGGCGTCGCCCGCGAGTTCCTTGTAATAGGCAATGTTGGCCGGTGTGCCCAGGGATACATCGGCAGAAATGGTCTTCAGGCTGTCCACCCTCAAGAGGTGGTTCTCGATAAATTCACGGGCAATGTCCTTGACCTTGCTGGGTGCAGCAATCATGCAACCCAGCACGCCGACGAAGGGTTTGGAAGGTTTGCCATCAATGCTGGGAATCGGGGCCACGCCAAAATCGATGTTGCTCTTGCGCACGTTGTCCCAAGCCCAGGGTCCATTGACCATCATCGCCACGTTGCCACGGGCAAAGCCGCCTTCCATCTCGGAGTACTTGGAGCCTTTGGCCATGACACCTTCTTTCACCAGGCGGGCCAGCATCTCAGCACCCTTGACGGCGCCCGGCGCATTGACGCCCACGACCTTGGGGTTCAGATTGCCTTGCGCATCGCGCTCGAAAATAAAGCCGCCTGGCCCTGCCAGCATCGGCCAGGTGAAGAAAGACTTGTTGAAATCCCACAAAATGGCTTTCTTACCTTGGGCGGCAAGGGTCTTGTCCAGCGCAAATACTTCTTCAAAACTTGCTGGAGGTGTTTTGACCAACGCCTTGTTGTAGATCAGGCCGATGGCTTCAATCGACAGCGGGTACGCCCAAATCTTGCCCTGGTAGGTAAATGCCGTCCAGGTGGATGGCTCAATCTCGTCCTTGATGCGTTTGGGTGGTTTGACGGGAACGATCAGCCCCGACTTGGCCCACTCACCCGCGCGGTCATGGGGCCAACAGAAAATATCGGGCCCTTTACCCGCACCGGCAGCCGCCTGAAATTTATCAGGCGCTCCCTCCGGATGCTGCACCACCACTTGCACGCCTGACTCTGCGGTGAAGGCATCGCCCACTTTTTGCAGCCCGTTGTAACCCTTGTCCCCATTGATCCACACC
>CAJBVC010000243.1 GCA_903958915.1 uncultured beta proteobacterium | reverse complement strand
GTCGGGGCCTTTGTCTGCGCCCGCGAGGCGGTCAAGCGCATGAGTACCCGCTATGGCGGTTCTGGAGGATGCATCGTGAATGTCTCCAGTGTCGCTGCGCGCTTGGGGGGCTCCGGGCAGTATGTGGACTACGCCGCAACCAAAGGAGCGATCGACACCCTGACAGTGGGGCTGGCGCGCGAGGTCGCGACCGAAGGCATCCGGGTCAATGGCGTAGCGCCGGGCATCATCGACACCGACATTCACGCCAGCGGTGGCCAGCCCGACCGCGCGCAGCGCCTGGCACCACAGGTGCCGATGCAGCGTCCAGGCACGGCCCAGGAGGTAGCGCAGGCAATTGTCTGGTTGATGTCTGGCGCGGCCAGCTACACCACCGGTACCACCATCGACGTCACAGGAGGGCGTTAACGCCATGGACCTCAAACCCCTCATCACCCTGCTGGCCATCGTCAACCCGCTGGCGATCGTGCCTTTTTTCATTCACTACACCGTCGGGTTTTCAGCCGACCAGCGCCGGGCCACGATTCGCATCTCGGCGTTCAGTACCTTTGTGGTGATTGCGGTCAGTGCCCTGGCTGGCCTGCACATCCTGGAGTTCTTCGGCATCTCTTTAGCGAGCTTTCAGGTCGGCGGTGGCATGCTGCTGCTGACCTCGGCGCTGAACATGCTCAATGCGCAGCCCGCGGAGGCCAAGACCACGACGCATGAACTTGAAGATGGGGCAGAGAAAGCCGCCATGGGTGCCAGCATCGCCGTGGTTCCACTGACAATTCCACTGCTCACCGGGCCGGCCACCATGTCGACCGTGGTGATTTACGCCGACAAGGCCAAAACTTTTCTGCAACTCGGCACGCTGGTCGGCTACGGTGTGGTGGTAGCACTGGCCACGGCCTTGTGCTTTTCGCTGGCGCAGCCCATCGCCCGGGTGCTGGGCAAGACCGGTATCAATGTCATGACTCGCCTGATGGGGCTTATTCTTGCGGCGCTGGCGGTGGAAGTGATGTCCGATGGGCTGACCAAGCTGTTCCCGGCGCTGGGACGGTGACGCGCAACCGGGCGCACCACATCAGAAGAAGTTGCCAACGTTCATCAGGGTCATGACGCCCAGCACCGCAAAGATCACCGCCGAGACGCCATGCACCAGCGTCATGGGCACCCTCTCTGCGATCTTGTTGCCCAGGAAAACGGCTGGGACATTGGCGATCATCATGCCCAAAGTGGTACCGGCCACCACCGCAAAGAAATTGCTGTAGCGTGCGGCAAGCGCCACCGTGGCGATTTGCGTCTTGTCACCCATTTCAGCCAAAAAGAATGCGACGACGGTGGTGCCAAACACACCGAACATCATCTTGCCGTCCTCAGCGCCTTCATCCATCTTGTCTGGAATCAACATCCAACCGGCCATCGCGATAAAAGACACGCCAATGACCCAGCGCAACAGATCCGGCCCCAACGCCAGCGCCACGCCTTCTCCCACGGCGCCAGCCGCTGCATGGTTGGCCAGCGTGGCCACCAGAATTCCCAGAATGATCGGCAGTGGTTTGCGGAATTTCACCGCCAACAGCATCGCCAGCAGTTGCGTCTTGTCGCCCATTTCACCCAAGGCGACGACGCCGGTGGAGATGAGAAATGCTTCCATGTGAAAACTCCAGGGGCCAGGATTTACCAAAGACTGCACGGCATCCCCGGCCCAATCACGGAGGCAGTGCAGTCAAAGGTCTTGCCAGGCTAAGCGCTGTTGCTGCCATGGCCAGATGGCCAAGTCTGTTGACAGGAACCCCTGTGTGTGCAGGGCGGCTACTCCCCAATGACGAGTGCGGCAGCGAGTATATCTCAGCGTATATTGCCCAACGCATACTCGGCGGAGCGCAACTCGTCGCGTTTACGGCGCAGGCGGCGATCGGTCTCACTTAAATCGCTTCGGATGTCGCGACGCTCATCGTCCATGGTCTTGCGAATCTTCTTGCGTTCGTCGTCGGTGCGCGCCTCTTTGAGTCGTCGATCTTCCTCGTGATGGGTCTCGCGCAGCCGTCGCTCAAGCGATTCCGCGCGGTCATCCAGGCTTCGGACGTCGCTACGTAAATCGTAGACCGAGCGTGCCAACTGGAAGCGTTGCTGAAACAGCCCGTCAATGGCTGGCGGGCACACGCCTGCGTAGTAGCCACCGTTTAATCCCAGCGGAATCGCATTCTCGAGGCGGCAGTAGCTGCGCAAACCCAAGTCACGGCCAGCACGGTAGGCCTGGGCATTGACCGATACGCCAACCTTCGCACAGTCTTCCACGCGAGACTGCAATTGGGACAAGGCTTGCCCGCTCTGCCCATCACGCTGCCCCACTTCGCGCCAATCAGCCACCTTGCATTCTTCGGGTGACATGGTGGCACAGGAAACCAGGAGCAAGCTGCAGCATGTGGCCAGCAACCCCGCAACGATTCGACTCAGCATGATCCTCTCCTTCCCGATGTAATGGTGCCATGATAGCCAAATCGCATGCGCATGCAGCCACCGAATCCAGTTACGATACGCGCTATTCC
>CAJBVC010000242.1 GCA_903958915.1 uncultured beta proteobacterium | reverse complement strand
GTGGATGTCACATCCAGTTACGACAACGGCAAGGGCGAGCGATGCATGGTGCGCGATCCCGCAGAGTTGACCCGCTACACCGAGTACCGCGCCACCCTGCCCACAGCCTGTGATATTCAGCGCTGCAGAGCAGCTAACGGCCTGCCTTTAATGCCGTAGCGACGATTTGGTAGCTGCGCCCCGACTACGACCTTGCTGGCGGTGCGATGGTGTATGCGGTGATTGCGCATGGGCGGCTAGCGGGTTTTGGGGTCGGATTCCAATAAGACCGCGAAGCGCCCGAAGGGATGCCCCAAAGGGCAGGTCTTTTTGGACTCTGACCCCAATACCTGCGGGTTGAAGATGGATGAATTGCTCTGCTTTTAATAGCTACTCACGCAAGTAAGGCGGGCGCTACAGGTCGACTAGTTGCATCACCGCAAGAACCCCAGACTAAAAACCTGCGGTTGCAATTTTTCGGTCAAGGTTTGATAGGCCAACTCGAACGGGCCGAAGTTGACCGGCGCGGAATCGCCACTGGCGTTGCGGGCCGCCAATGCAGTACGAATTTGGAACCAGCCTGCATCTGGGCGATTCAGCTTCAGTTCGTCACGCACGGTACGCACGTCGGTTTCGGCAAAGTAGGCTTTCCACAAACCGCGCGCGCCATCCAACACGGCCAGCGCCTCAGGCGACAAGGTTTTGTCGGCCAGATACTGCACCATGAAGTCAGACTCGAACCGGTCCGGCGCACCCACTTCGGATTCTGTGAAAGGGATGAAGTGATTAACCAGTGACCACGTTTTTCCGTTCCACTCAAGGCCATCGGCTCCCGCAGTGCGGTTACAGCGGTTGAACAGCATCCACATCAGGCAATCGGTTTTGAACTCGTCCGTGAGCGGCGCTGTGGGCTGCAAGAACTGGTCACGATCATTCAGCCAGGTCGGTCTGACCAAGCGACGCACGGCAAAAACTACCGCGACCTGCCATAGGTTTTCCGTCGTAATGAAGAACCCCCGTGCACTGCCATACCCAGATGAAAAGATGACCGTCTGTTGCTCCGCATGCTGCAAGTCGTTGCCGCCCGACAGCATGTAGCCAATTGCGCCGTCTGCCCACTTTGTGCCGCGTAAATCCTTGGTTGCCGTCGCTGGTGTGACGGCATTCTTCAATGGAACAACATCGGTTTTGTTCGTCTTTGGACGTGAGAACCACTCGCTCAAGCACTGATTGTTCGGAACGTTGAAAAATGCCTTTTCTCCGATGGCATTTGCACCTTTGTCAAGAACTTCGGTATGGATTTCAGTGATGCTTGTATTTGTACTCTGATCAGTTTTCCAAACCAAGAATCCAATCGGAAACTTCCCGCTCAAACCATCGAAAGCTTGGTTGTGTACAACGAACCCGCCCAAGTACGTGGCATTCCAGGCCTGACGAAACGTCGCAAGCGTAGGCGCATTGACATACTTCATGGTGCTAAACATCGCCAATGTCGCAGTGGGCATTTCCTTGGCAATGCGGGCTACGAACTGCGTGTAAAGCTCATTGCTGGCTTTGCCAAAACTAGCCATTGCAAGAGCGGCAAATTTTGTCTTTGCTACTCCCGTTTTGTTTTCCGCATCCACCAACCCCGTGGAGATATTCTCAAAGTTCGTCGCCTCCGCATACGGCGGATTGATAAGCACCAATATCTTCCTGCCCGCCGCTATGGCCGCCCGCAAAGGCGCGGGCACCTTGTTGCTCAGGCTGTAATCAATCTGGCCAAAGTCGGTGATGTCGTCATTCAAGTAGTCGTACTGAAAACGCTGCGCAGCCACGCAGGTTTTGGTGGCCTTCATCACGTCGATGTCGGCC
>CAJBVC010000241.1 GCA_903958915.1 uncultured beta proteobacterium | reverse complement strand
GTGGCACAGTCCTATCTGGAGTACCTCTTCACCGATGAGGGCCAGGACATTGCGGGCAAGAACTTCTACCGCCCCATCTCCGAGAAGTTCCAGGCCATGTACGTCAAGCAGTTGCCCAAGATCAAGCTGTTCACCATTGAGGAGGCGTTTGGTGGCTGGGCTCAGGCAGCCAAGGACCACTTCGCCGACGGCGGCAGTTTCGACCAGATCTACGCCAAAAAATAGTAGAGGGCTTCAGGGAAGTCGGAGACAATGCCCCCGGCTTTGAGACATACACCATGACCTCCACACTCAACAACTCGCAATCCATCACGCTTCACCGTCCATCCAAAACGGTGGCTTCAGTGCCTGGCCGCTGGAGCATTGAGGCGATTCAAGCCCTGCTGGAGATGCCGTTCATGGACCTACTGCACCAGGCCCAAACCGTGCACCGTGAACACTTCCCTGCGGGCGACATTGAACTGGCAACACTGCTCTCAGTGAAGACGGGTGGCTGCCCAGAGAACTGCGGTTACTGCCCGCAGGCTGCCGAGTTCGACACTGGAGTAGAGGCCAGCAAGTTGATGGCAGTGGATGAAGTGGTGCGTGCTGCACAGGCCGCCAAGGATGCGGGTGCCACGCGTTTTTGCATGGGCGCCGCCTGGCGCGCACCCAAGGACCGGGATGTGGAGAAAGTGGCCGAGCTGGTAGCGGCCGTGAAGGGCCTGGGCCTGCAAACCTGTGCAACGCTGGGGATGCTGGAGCCACACCATGCCACACAACTCAAGGCCGCCGGTCTGGACTACTACAACCACAACCTGGACACTGCACCCGAGTACTACGCTGATGTCGTGAGCACACGAACCTACCAGGACCGGCTCGATACGCTGGCGAGCGTGCGTAGTGCGGGTATCAGCGTGTGTTGCGGCGGCATTGTCGGCATGGGCGAGGCACCGGTGCATCGCGCCGGTTTGATTGCCCAGCTGGCAAATCTGAACCCTTACCCGGAGTCGGTGCCCATCAACAGTCTGGTGCGTGTGCCCGGAACGCCACTGGCCGACTCCGACCCGGTGGACCCATTTGACTTTGTGCGCATGATTGCCGTGGCTCGCATCACCATGCCCAAGGCCCGCGTGCGGCTTTCAGCGGGCCGCCAGCAAATGGGGGATGCCGTGCAGGCGTTATGCTTTTTGGCCGGCGCCAATTCCATTTTTTATGGCGACAAGCTGCTGGTCACTGGCAATCCGGATGTTGGTGCGGATATACGGCTGCTCAGCAAGTTGGGGCTCAAAGCCAGCAAGACTTCCCAACCGGGCGGAAAGTGAGAACAGTTCAGAGCGTCTACAGTCAGGTCGGATCCTCAGTACCTCGCGTCCGTTGACGAATGGCGTCGCGAAGTGCGTCAGTACACCAGCGTGGACCACTCTGGATCAAGCGCACGCAGTACAAAGTCTGTCATCGTGGCGCGGCCGTCGTATTCTGCGATGGTGGCTTCTTCCGGCGCCAGGTGCGCGCGCAAGGCCATGGCGCAGCCGACAAATCGAACGCCATGGCTGGATGCCTGCTGCATAAAGCTGTAAATCGAAGCCTGCCTGTCGGGTGTGGAAAACAGCTGCTCAGCCACGCCAGCAACCAGCAGCCGGGTGGCCGGCCCCGAGAAGTGGATCTCCACTTCGCAGTCCAGTGCTGCTGCCACGGCTGCGTGCAAAAAGGGTGTCGCGCACAGTTCCGCGCGCTCGGGTGTGGCAGCCCACAGCAAAATGGCCAGCCTGGAGCGCGTGGTCGTCACCGGCATGATGCGCGCGGATCGAGTTTCAGGATGTGCTGGCGATAGGCTACGGCGTCCACCAGCTGCAGTCGATCCGTGGCCCAGTTGCGGGTTCGCGCGCGCACCATCCAGCCGCGCGCGTAGGGTTCACGGTTAAGCCAGTGGGTGTCTTCCTCAATCACCTCATTGGCTTGCAGCAGCACAAACGACACCGGTGCGTGGACCGCCAGCACCGTCTTGGCGCATTCCACCGTGCCCATGCCGCGGCCGCAGTCCACTTCAGCACCGTTTGGCTTGGCGGTGAAGCCGATGATTTCGCCAGCCCGGAAAATACCGAAACTGGTGGCACCAATCAACAGTTCATCACCATCAGTGCGCACCCACATGTCGTAGCGGCAGTCGTACAACAGGCCGTCTGGCACCACACCGTGAAAGCTTACCTGGCTCATGAACCGCGATCAAGAGGGGGCGGAAGAGAGCGGGAGTCGAACCCACCCGGGACCGCTTGGCGACCCCTGCCGGTTTTGAAGACCGGCCGCCCCACCGGGGGACGTTCTCTTCCTGAAAATGGTATCAAGCTTGCCATTGTGTGGCCTTGCAGTCCTGGCGCAACAGGTGTTCGTCGCGAACCCGCCGAGTGTAGCCGGTGCGGTCAAAAAACTCGAGAATCTGGATGGCAACTTTGCGCCCGCCACCAATCACATCACGCAGTGCAGCGGCCCGTGCCAAGCCATGCTGGCCGCACAGTTCGGACACGATTCTTGCCAATTCCGCCACGGCGGGCGCCGTAAAGAAATGGTCGTGCGCGACCGGGTACAACTCGCCGGCGCGGGCCACGCGGCGAAAAAGTTGTCGCACCGTGTCCTCAGCCACACCACTGGCAAGCGCCACATCACGCACCCGTGGAGGATTCAGTGGTGCCGCATCCAGGGCGGGTCTTAGCACCGCAAACAAGTCCCGATCGACGGGACTGACCCGCACCTCATGCTCAGGCAGATGCAACCAGGCGCGGGTCTGCATCACGCGCCCGTCGGCCAGCAGCTCAGCCACCAGCGCATCGAACACCGCACGTATCAAGGACGCCAGGGTCATGCGGCGCAACCGCTCGCGCTCCACTCCCATCATGTCGGGTACGCGCTGGTGCTCTTTGGCCAGCGTATCCAGCAGGCGTTCCTGCAGGGTTTCCCATTGCGCCGGTGCAAAACCATATTGGGTTGGACCATCG
>CAJBVC010000240.1 GCA_903958915.1 uncultured beta proteobacterium | reverse complement strand
CGTGGTACTGCATTGATTGCAACCCAGGGCACGGCAACAAAATATAGCGATATTGGCCTCGCCACGGCATCAAGCTACAGCTACTCGGTATCCGGTTGTGACACCGCTGGCAATTGCTCGACGCCAAGCACCGCTGTATTGGCGACAACCAACGCTGGCGCATCCAGCATCAATCAAAAATCCGATTGCCTATTCAATTCGATTGAATCCAACTACCCGGCGTTTGTCTCACCGGCAGGTATGCCTTCTCAAGCCTATGGGCCGTATTACCTGCGCTACTACCCACAAACAAAGGCCTACATCGGCGTGACAGCGACGAATTTGTACTACCTCGGGCCTGCGTCTTCCAACGCGCTGACAGATTTGGGCGCGCTATCGAAGTTTTATGCGATGGCGGGGTGCCAGTAGCACCGCCTCATATTTCCCCTTGGCCTGCGGCTCCATTGGTAACGCCAAACTGTCGGAGGATGGCATTTCCCCTGAGCACAGCGGCGTCGAGCCCTTCTTTAACGGTCTTTTTGCCGGTAAGGATGCTATCCAATTCCATTTCAATGACTTGGCGAACCTGGGAATAGTTCCCCAGTCGCAGACCTCGGCTGGTCCGGGTGTTTGGGGGGTTCAGCAGTTGGTGCACGCCCGCCCATTGCTCAAGGTTCTGCTTGTAGAAGGCCTGGTCTTCCAGGCCTTTAACCGCCGACTTGGTGATGGGCAGATAGCCTGTGGTGGTAGACCACCAGATCTGCTGAGGCGAGTCGGCCACAAACCGCAAGAACTGCGCGACGCCCTTGTAGCTTGCAGGCGCTTGCCCCCTCATTACCCAAAGGGTGGCACCACCCAAAGTGGTATTCGCCTTTGTATAGGGTAGCCCCCAGTGCGGGAGTTCGCCCGTCCCCCAGTCGAAGGCGAGAGACTTCTTGAAACTCCCGATGGACCCGGACGACTGTACGATCATTGCGCAATCGCGGTTAGTGAACTGTAAATCTGCCTCCTCAAGTCGGCCACCATAGGAAAAGATTTTTTCCTTTTGCCACCTTGCGAGCGCCCCTACATGCATGAGCCCAAATTCGCTGTTGATGAGGAGTTTGGTGTCAAGGCCGGTGTAGCCGTTCTTATTGGTGGCAAAGGGCTGGTCATGCCAGGTAAACGTATTCTCAAGCATCGTCCACGAAGGCCACGAAGTGGTGAAGCCACACGTGGCAGCACCCGTTGCAAGAATTGCTCTGGATGCCGTTTCGACCTCCTGCCAGGTCGCTGGCGGCGTGTCGGCAAGCCCGGCCCTCTTGAAGATTTCCTTGTTGTAGTAAAGGATCGGGGTAGAGACGTTAAACGGCATCGAAGCGAGCTTGCCACCCTTAGAGTAGTAGCCGGTGATGGTCTGGATAAAGTCGCCCCAGTTGGGCTCGATGCCATGCTGGTGCATCAAGCGCTGAACCGGGACAATGGCGTCTGACAGCATCATGCTCAGGGTCCCCACTTCGTAGACCTGCACGATGTGTGGCGCGACCTTCTGGCGGTAAGCCGACATTGCCGAGGCCTGCACCTCTGGGTAAGTGCCTTTGTAAACGTCCTTGACTTCGAATTCATCCTGACTCTGATTGAACCGTCTCACCAGTTCGCTTACCGCATCGCCGAGTTGGCCGTCCATTGCGTGCCAGAAAGTGATTTCAGTTTTGGCCTGTGCACTTGCGATACCCCCTGCCAAAAGCATCGCGGCGACAGTCATCGCTCTGATGCCATGCGCGATGCAGTATCGCAAAGCAGGATTGATACGCGACAGCTTCATTGCGCAGGGCCCGGCGGCGTCTGCCGGTCAGCTAGAAACTCGCGAATCGTGTGCTGGTTCTGCATGACCACCTTGGCGGCGGCGGCGTGCAACAACTGCCGATCGCAGGCTGACTCCATCGCAAACTTGGTCGGAATCGTGGCCAGGCGATGTTGCACGTCCTCTGGCGAGGTCAAAGGGGGCGCTTCGTGGCGGCAGGCGTCGGGAAGGTCGCTGAGGTCATCCTCCCATTGCGCGCTCTCGTGATTCAAGAACAAGACGCGCAGGCTGGAGTCATCGGGAAAAACCCCTTCGATCTGCAGGCTGCGGTAGAAGAGAGACCAATAGGCCGTTGCCCGCTCCTCCATCACCTGCGGGATACGGGAAAAGTCATAGTTGAACAGAGTCCAGGGTAGGCTACGCAGCTTCAGCTCCTTGAAGCCCACCGAAAAGGGGTAAGAGCTGTTGAAGGCGATGATCAAAGCACGGCGCACCTTGCGGTCCTGCATCTGCTTCTGGAATGTCAACAACAGTGACTCCAGCCCGAGGTTTTCGTAGAGGCCGCCATCCCCCGTGTGCCAGTAGTCCAGTTCATCACCCACAGTGAACGTGATCGGTCCCACCAGGGGTGGGAACGAAGCGGACGCCGTGACCGCTATCGCCACCTTCAGGGGGCAGGGGTCGATCTGTAGTTCAAGTGGCGTCACAGGCAGCAGCGACTCCCAGCGCTTTTTCATGACCTCCGGGTAGGTGCGGTTGACTCCCCTGCTGGTTAGCGACCGATTCAGATCACCCATAAAGTCGTACTGCGCTGCATCTGGTGTGAGTGTGGTGAATATGAACCGCCGCCCATTGTTGTAAAGCGTGCTGTTGATAAGCAATGTGGGGCTATCCCCGCTTTGCTCTCGCGCTGCGAGATCGGCAAATGTGCCAGGGCCCAGCAGGCTCTCTTCAAGAATTTCGTGTAACGATTGAGCCGCCAGGGCCGAGTTCAGGATGAACCGGCCTGAGCCGAGTTGACGCCAGATCAGTGCGCCCTGGAAGTCCTGCGCCAGCTTGGTCTGGAAATCGGTGAAAAAAGCCTGATAGACCGGCGTCATTGTCCCGTTCGCAGCCAGAACTGGTATCGCATGCGCAGGCTTGTGCAGCGCATAGTAGGCGGCCGACAAACCCCCTCCGGAGACACTGGAGATGTACGAGACCTGCTCCAGCACCGACCCACCCTGCGGAGACGGCAGCCGGCCCAATGCCTCCAATCCAGCCGCAGCGTAAAGCGCTGCGCGACTCCCGCCGCCAGACAGGGCGACACCCACAACGGTGTCTTGCTGCGCTGCTGGCGTGATGCAACGGGTTTCGGAGCTGACTTTAGGCAGACGCGTTATCTGAGGCGAGGCGCACGCTGTCAGGAAGAGCGCACCTACAGCCCACACGGCAACCCAAAGCCCACGCCACCCGCACCTGTCGCCTGAGGAATGATCTACGGAGCTGCG
>CAJBVC010000239.1 GCA_903958915.1 uncultured beta proteobacterium | reverse complement strand
GCCGAACCTGCAAACTCGATCGTGTAGCCGGTGCCGCCCGCAGTACCAATTTTCCCAATGATCGCCAGCACAATGTCTTTGGCGGTCACGCCGCGTGCCGTTGCCCCCTCAACTCGGACCAGCATGTTCTTCGCCTTCTTGGCCAGGAGGGTCTGGGTCGCCATCACATGCTCGACTTCGCTGGTGCCAATGCCATGGGCCAATGCACCAAACGCGCCATGGGTAGAAGTGTGCGAGTCGCCGCAAACGACGGTCATGCCGGGTAGCGTGGCGCCGTTTTCGGGGCCAATCACGTGCACGATGCCCTGCCTTTTGGACAGGAACGGAAAATAAGCCGCCGAGCCGAATTCGCGGATGTTGTTGTCGAGTGTCACCACCTGCTCTTTGCTGGTGGGATCGGTAATGCCATCCATGCCCCGTTCCCACCCGGTGGTGGGGGTGTTGTGGTCGGCCGTGGCGACGATGGAGCTGACGCGCCACACTTTGCGCCCTGCCACACGCAAACCTTCGAAGGCTTGCGGGCTGGTTACTTCATGGACCAGATGCCGATCGATGTACAACACTGCCGTGCCATCGTCTTCGGTGTGTACGACGTGGTCGTCCCAAAGTTTGTCGTAGAGCGTACGTCCCATAAGGAGTTTCCTTGGCAATCTCAACAAAAAACCCGCCGGTGTCACCACCAGGCGGGCGTCGGGAATCAGCGCGGATTAGCGTTTGTCGATCGACAGCACGTCGCGGCGAACGGATCCGGTGAACAGCTGGCGTGGGCGGCCAATCTTGTATTCGGGATCGCCAATCATTTCATTGAGTTGGGCAATCCAGCCGACCGTGCGCGCGAGCGCAAAGATGCCGGTAAACATCGGCACCGGAATGCCGATCGCGCGCTGCACGATGCCGGAATAGAAATCGACGTTCGGATAGAGTTTGCGCGAGACAAAGTAATCGTCTTCGAGGGCAATTTTTTCCAGGGCCATGGCTAGCTTGAACAGCGGATCGTTTTCCAGTCCCAACTCACCCAGCACTTCTTTGCAAGTCTCTTGCATGAGCTTAGCGCGTGGGTCGTAGTTCTTGTAGACGCGGTGACCAAAACCCATCAACTTGACGTTGGAGTTCTTGTCTTTCACTTGCTCCATGAATTGGCCGACCTTGGCGACGCCGCCCATTTTCTGGATATCTTCCAGCATGTTCAGGCAGGCTTCATTGGCACCACCGTGGGCCGGGCCCCACAGGCAGGCGACACCGGCAGCGATTGCCGCAAACGGGTTGGTTCCCGAAGAGCCGCACAGACGAACCGTCGATGTCGAGGCATTCTGTTCATGGTCGGCATGCAGCGTGAAAATACGGTCCAAAGCACGCTCGATGACCGGGTTTACCACGTAAGGCTCGCACGGCGTCGCAAACATCATGTGCATGAAGTTGCCTGCGTAACTGAGGTCGTTGCGCGGATACATGTACGGCTGGCCAGCACTGTATTTGTAGGCCATGGCTACCAGCGTTGGCATTTTGGCGATCAAACGGATGGCGGCAACATTGCGGTGCTCAGGGTTGTTGATGTCCGTGCTGTCATGGTAGAACGCCGACAGTGCGCCGACCAGACCTGTCAACACGGCCATGGGGTGGGCATCACGGCGGAAGCCGCGCATGAAGAACTGCATCTGTTCGTTCACCATGGTGTGGTGAATG
>CAJBVC010000238.1 GCA_903958915.1 uncultured beta proteobacterium | reverse complement strand
TGACCTGCTGACGCTCAAACTTGCAGTGCTGCGTGGCACCGGCATTTGCACCTTGCCCGACTACATGTGCAGCAATGAACTGCGCGACGGGCTTCTAGTGCCGGTGCTGCCCGGTTGGGCACCGCTGCCCGGTATCTTCCACGCGGTGTTCCCGTCCCGCCGTGGCCTGGTGCCGGCAGTGCGGGCGTTTCTGGACTTTCTGGGCGAAGCGATAGAGCGCGAGGGGCTGGCGCAGGAACTCAGTGAATAGGAGCCAATTCTGCCTCCAGCGCAAGAGGGATGTGCGTGAGGCGCTCCTTTTTTAGGAGTGAATCGGACTGCAATAAGTTGTCAGAAACATCTGTGTGCCATTGCATGACGCCCGGTGGCACTAACGATAGCGCAGGTCCAGGCTGTAAGCCGTCAGTCCGGGCGGGTGCGGGTTTCGGTCGGTACCGGGTTTCTGAGCGTCAGCTTGCTGCGCGCGCTTTTCCTCAACCACCGTGATGCGCTCGGAGCGGCGGTCGCGGGCCTCGTTCAGGTCTTTGGGAAGCCCGGCGTAGGCCAGGCCTTCGGGGTGCCACTCGTGCAACTGCACCACATACTGCGTTGCGTGATCCGGATGGCGCAATGTCAGTGTCAATGGCGCCTGGACCCTGCGGGTTGGATGCAAACCGGAGCGTGGCACAAAGCTGCTGTAGCGCACGCCAAATACTTTCAGTTCTCCCAGGTTGTCACATTCATCGCGCATGGGCAGGCGGGTCTCGCCGGTGTACAAACTCCAGTCCCGCCAGATGGGCGCGATGCCGTTGTCTGGCATGTCTGCCGACGGTGGCAGCCAGCGCACTTCGATGCGGGTGGTGCTGGCGTCAACCATCCTGGAGCTGCCGCTTTGCTCCGGACTGGCTGCATCACCCACCAGCGGCCAGAATTCCAAACCGCGCCATAGCGCCAGGGTTCCGAAGGGCAACTCCACTTTTCCGAAGAATCGGAATTCGTTTTGCTGCAGGATATTCTGGAGGGGCACCTCCAGGCCCAGGCCAGCGGACTCCAATTCGGCAAACACCGCGTCCAGATCAGCGCGCAAGTAGAACTGCAAGGCGAAGCGGTCATGCAGTTCGCGCCCCCAATCGATCAGCGGTAGGTCATAGGGGCGCGATGCCAGCATGGCAATCACAGCGCGCAGCAGGCAGGCGATGGCGGTGGCGCGTTGCGGGGTGTGCTGCATGCGCAGCGAGCGAAACTCCACCAGGCCCAGGCAACCTCGCCCGGGCAGAAAGGGGTTCCAGAGTTTTTCGATGTTGATCTCGGAGCGATGGCTGTTGCCGACCGCATCACACAGGAACGATGCAAGCGCCTTCCAGAGCAGGTGGGGTGACACGTCGTCTTCACGCGCCAGCAGTGTCAAGGCCAGCAACAAATCGTCAAACGCATCGGTGCCACGCTCGTCGGGGCGCACCGATTGACCGCTGCCACCGACAAAATCGTGCGAGAAGAGATAGCTGAGTGCGGGGTGCCGGTTCAGGAAGCGAACCAGTCGTGGCAGGAGACGGGGGTTGCGCACAAACAGACTCGTCTCGGGTGTTGCGCCGCCAAAGGTAATCTGACCGGCGCCCCCCGAATCCGCCACCTGGCCATTGAAATACAGACGGTAGGGCGATAGCCCCTGGGCCGCCGCGGCCGCATACACCTGGGTGCTGCGCCCAAGGAATTCCATGCAATTCTTGCTGGGGGCCGTGTTGATTTCAATCACCGCCGGGTCTGGCGTCACGGTGGTGAGCTCCACGGTCTCATCCAAGGGTGGTGCAGACCCGGTAAACACCAGCGCGCGCAGACCACAAGCCAATGCAGCGCTTTCAATGCAGGAAATAGCCGAGAGGAAAAGCCCGACGCTCTCCAAGGCGGGAAACTCAATGGCCGCGCAGTGGATGGGTTCTGCCTGCGAAACCACGGCGTCTGTGTGCCGGTGCAC
>CAJBVC010000237.1 GCA_903958915.1 uncultured beta proteobacterium | reverse complement strand
TTATTTTCCACGCCGCACAGTATTTGTGAAACCCGGTCCTGAAACTGCATCGCCATGAGCAGCGTCTCAACCTCCTTGCGCACCACCATACCATGGCGGTGCATGGACTCGGCCGAGGCGCCCAGTTTGCGCACATGACCCAGCACGTGCTCGACCAGTTCCCCAGACAACGACACTGCGTGCTTGTCATCCACCGCCGCGGCCTCCGCGCCGGCCATGGTGGCATTCATGATGCCGGCAATTTGGCCCACCCTTTGCCCGATGCGGGTCCCGGTCTCGGCCGAGCGTTGCGAGAGCATGCGCACCTCCGAGGCCACCACCGCAAACCCGCGCCCGGACTCTCCGGCACGCGCGGCCTCAATGGCGGCGTTCAGGGCCAACAGGTTGGTCTGCGCCGCAATGCTGCGCACTTCGGCGGCCATGGCCTGCAACTCCAGGGTTTCTTTGGCCAGATTACGGATATTGACCAACAAGGCGTCCTTGCCTTCAATCACATTGGTCAGGGACAGCACCACCGGCTGTAGCTCGCGCTCGCACAGGTCCAGCAGGCCAATGGTGTTACTGGAGTCCGCCCCCCCGGCGGCACTGGCGCCGCCAATACCTGCCAGATCAAACTGCTGCAGCACCGCAGCAAAACTACTGGTCAGCTGGTTCACCGCGCTTTCGGTCTGGGTCTTCACAGTCTCCACGTGGTAGTGCCAGGCCGGCAGCACATTTTGCAGAAGCAAGGCCAGTTCTTGTGTGGACAACCGGGCCAATTCTTGCGCCTCTGCGTGGGCTTCTTCGGTACGGGTGTTAGCGGCATGCACTTGTGCCACCAACCAGCCAACGACGGCAAACGACAACACGCCAACGCCACCTGCGGCAGCCCAAGGCAGCCAAGTCTCGCCGCTCCACAAGGGCAAACTGGCAATCAACGTGATGACAAGTGGCGCCAGCAGCAACACCCATGCCGAGGAACTGGGTCGGGCCGGGTCGCTGGCGGGGCTTGGTAAGTCTGGATGCATCCCTGAGAGTTCTCGTTTACGATGTGCTATTTTAAGTTTGCGTGAAAGATTGATGCCATCATATGCCACCAATCTTTCGTCAGGGACCGGATATGAACAAAACAACACTGGCGACGCCGCTACCCAATGCTTCCAAATTGGTTTTGATCGTTGACGATGACGCCTTCAGTCAGGAGCTTTTCTCCGAGATGCTGATGACGCTGGGGGTGACCGACATTCATACTGCCGGCAATGGCCGGGTCGGGCTGCGCACTCTGGCCGCTCTGCCACGGCACCCTGATTTTTTGATTTGCGACGTATTCATGCCCGACATGGATGGCATCGAATTTCTGGGCGAGCTGACCAAAAGGAGCTATCGGGGCGGCATCATTTTGGTCAGCGGCCAGGACATCACCATGATGTCCATCGCACAGGAGGTGGCCATCGCCGATGGTCTCAAAATGCTGGGTGCTTATACCAAGCCGGTGCCCATTGCCATTCTGTCCGAGGTGCTTGCCGTTCAATAGCATTCGCCATGCCAGCCCAAACCATTCTTCTGGTCGATGACGATGAATTGCAGCTAACCCTGCTGGACATGCAGTTGGCCAATCTGGGCTACACCGATGTCATTTTGGCCTGTAGCGGTGACGAGGCGCTGGAGCAATTTGGGCGCCATGGAGCACTAATCGACGTCATCATTAGCGATCTGTCCATGCCCGGCATGGATGGCCTGGTCCTGATGCGCCACCTCGCGCAGCGCGGGTTTGCGGCCTCGTTCATTTTGCTGTCCGGCGCTACCGACGAGATATTAAGCAGCGCCGCCGGCCTGGCGCAGGCGCACCACCTTGATTTGCTGGGCGTGCTGACCAAACCCTGTGCGCCCGAGCGCCTGCGCGAACTGCTAGCAGCGCGCCAACCACGCGGCAACGACCTGAGCGCCCGGCGCATCGGCGAGTCGCTTTCACTGATGCGCCTGGCACAGGCCCTGGAGGCTGGCGAATTCGTTCCCTGGTACCAGCCCAAGGTCGATCTTCATACCGGCAGAGCCGTCAGTGTCGAGGCCCTGGCACGCTGGCCGATGGAGTCTGGCGGCATGATCGGGCCGGCCCACTTTGTACCCGCCATCGAGGCCGCAGGGCTAGCCGACCAATTGTTTTTTGCCATGGCCCGCGCCGTACTGGCCGACCTGGCGCTGTGGCGCACGCAGGGAATTCTGATCATGGCCGCCATCAACATGTCGATGGACACCGCGCTCAACCTGACCGTGCCCGAACAACTTTTGGGGCTGGTGCATGACAGCGGTCTGCAACCGGCAGACCTGATCATCGAAGTCACCGAGAGCAAGTTGATGGTCGAGCGCAGCCTGGCCATGGAGACCCTGACCCGCCTCTCCTTGATGGGTTTTGTACTGTCGATTGACGACTTTGGCACCGGCTATTCCAGCCTGGTGCAATTGGTCG
>CAJBVC010000236.1 GCA_903958915.1 uncultured beta proteobacterium | reverse complement strand
GGGCAAGTTGCCAATCGCCACAGTCAATCAGGCAGTGCGAGAAATTCTGGAGGTTAAGTTGCGCATGGGTCTCTTTGAGAACCCCTACGCAGACCTTTCCAAGAAAGACAAGGTGTGGAATGACCCCGCACACCGTGAGGCCGCACGCCAAAGCGCTCAACAATCCATTGTTCTCTTGCGCAATGAGAAAGGCACACTGCCGTTGCGCAAAAGTCTGGCTTCAGTGGCGGTTGTTGGCCCGCTCGGTGATAGCACTGAAGAGATCAAAGGCTCCTGGACGGTCGAAGGTGGCGCTGCAGTTTCTGTGTTGGAAGGTCTGCGTAGCAAACTCCCCAGTGCGCATATCGAATATGTGCGTGGTGGCGACATGCAGCGTGCCTATGTATTGCCATGGGAAGTCGAGCAAGGCAAAAAGCCGGTTGCCCTGATGTCTACGGAGGAGATGGCAAAGGAAGTCAAACGCGCCGTGGATGCGGCCAGCAAGGCCGAAATAGTTGTGATGGTTTTGGGCGAGCGCGTAGGCATGAGTGGCGAGGCTGCATCAACTTCATCCATCGCCCTGCAAGGCAATCAACAAGCGCTACTTGAATCTGTCGTGGCAGCCGGCAAACCAGTAGTGCTGGTTCTGCTCAATGGGCGTCCCTTGGATATCACCTGGGCCAGCAAAAATGTACCCGCCATAGTCGAGGCCTGGTTCCCCGGAACAGAAGGCGGCAATGCCATTGCAGACGTGCTCTTTGGCGACTACAACCCAAGCGGCAAACTGCCTCTGACATGGCCGCGCAGTACCGGTCACTTGCCGGTGTACTACAACCATCTCGCAACCCATTCGCGCGACGATGACCCTCAGTTCACCTCACGTTACGCCACCAATGAAACCTCCGCGGCACTGTACCCGTTTGGGTACGGAATGAGTTACACCACATTCAAATACTCCAACCTATCGCTCAATAGCGACACAGTGAAAGTCGGGCAACCCGTCACAGTTTCGGTGGATGTGGAAAACACAGGGGCTGTCGCGGGCGATGAAGTGGCGCAGCTCTATATTCACCAGAAACACGGGCTGCAAGCACGCCCCGTGCGTGAACTTAAAGGTTTTCAGCGGGTCACTCTAACCCCCGCAACCAAGAAGACTCTCACATTCAAGGTGGGACGCGAGGAGCTCACTTACTGGAACGCGGCCACTCGAAAAAGCGTGTTGGAGTCCGCCGCATTTGATGTATGGGTCGGTGGCGATTCAACGGCCACCTTGAAAGGATCATTCAATGTCACGCCTTAGCTTAACAAAACCCCAGCCATGGCCCGCTTAGGTATCGATCGGCGTATTCGTATGTTCAAAAAATCAGTTTTACTCTGGAGACACAGCAAATGAGATATATCAAAAAAACCGCTATCGCTTCGGCCGTTACGCAACTTGCCCTAGTTGCCAGCGGCACAGCATTTTCACAAACGTCCACTACACCACCCAAAAACGAACTCAACACAGTTGTGGTGAGCGGGCAGCGGGCAGCGCTCGAGTCCGCTCAAAACATCAAGAAAAATGCAGATGAAATGGTTGACGCCATTTCCGCTGACGATATTGGCAAACTGCCGGATCGTTCTGTCATCGAAGTTTTGCAACGGATCCCGGGAATAACACTCGACCGCGCGATGACAAATGATCCACAGCATTTTTCCGTCGAAGGTAACAGCGTAGCGATCCGAGGCTTGAGTTTTGTTCGTTCGGAAATGAATGGTCGAGACTCGTTCTCTGCCAACGGAGGTCGCTCCTTGAACTTTGAAGACGTACCTCCCGAACTTATGTCCGGTGTGGATGTGTACAAGAATCCCTCTGCTTCACAGATTGAAGGGGGCGTCAGCGGGCTGGTCAATCTGCGCACGGCATTGCCTTTTGACACGAAGGGCTTTAAGGGAGCTGTTTCGGCGGACATGACGTACTCTGACTTGGCAGGAAAGTCCACACCTTCCGGTTCTTTGTTGCTATCGGATCGATGGAAAACAGACTTGGGTGAATTTGGCTTGCTTATCGACCTTGCCGACTCAAAAAGCGTTACACGTGCCGATCAAGTTAAGGTTGACCCGATGCATCCGCGCACTGATCTCGTGCCAGGCAAGACCGTGTGGGTGCCACAAGGCGCGATGTGGCGTAGTCAGGACTTAGATCGGGTTCGAAAAGGTCAGTACGCAGCAGCACAATGGCGTCCTAACGATGACCTTCTTGCCACGCTCACCTATTTCAAATCAGCTTACAACATCGAGTGGTCAGAGCGGTTTATGGCCATGCAGCACGGCACGCCGGGCTCCATTCAAGTCGCAAATGGCGTCTACGATTCCAATGGAATCTTCAAGAGTGGCACTCTCTCGGCCCCCTCGTCAAATGGTATCAATCACAACCCCGCGCACCGCGTGGAAAGCAGGGACTCGTCGACGACGGATGTTGCATTGAAGGTCCAATGGAAAGTCGCACCAGATTGGACTGCACGCGCTGATTTGCAGCGGATTACCGCCAAAACCAATGGCTTTGCTTCCGAAATCGCCACCGGTGTCCAGATGCAAAACCAGGGGCTCGACCTCACTGGATCACTGCCAAGATTGGTTCTTGACTCTGCACAGCGCGCTCAGCTGGTTGACCCAAGTCAGCACTACTGGGCATACACCATGGACCACGAGGACAAGGCCACCGCAGAAAGCCGCGCTTTGAAAGTAGATCTTGAGTACGCTTTTGATCATGCTGTCCTTCGCGACATCCAATTTGGAATGCGAATGACGGATCGCAGTTCCAGCATCACGGTACCTGTTCCAAGTTACAACTGGCAGGGTGTAACCCAGCCATGGATGCTGGGGTGGAAGCTCGGAAAGCTGGCCACACTCAACGATCCACGCTTCAATCCAGGCACCGGATCTGTTTCGGCGTATGGATTTGACAACTTCTTTGGTGGCCAGATTGCGGCTCCAGCGGGAATCTACGCAACAGGTCCCTATATCAAAAACGTGGATGCATCCTACGACCAGCTTCACAGCTATAACGACGTCCTTTGTAATGAGCAAAAGGCTGCTCAAGGCTGGGGGGATTGCGTCCAGTGGGGAAAAAATGGGTACAAGCGTACCGCGGCCTTTGGTACGGATCCGTCCGGCGCTAACGAAATCAAGGAAAACACACAGGCGTTCTACACCCAGTTACGCTTTGGATTCGATAATATGGCCTACCCGGTCGACGGTAATGTTGGCCTCCGCTACGTAAGTACCACGACGAAAGCTGCGGGCTACACCGTATTTTCCTCTAGCGGGACAAACTTCCCACCAGGAGTCCCGGTTACCGGGGCAAAGATCCTCAGCATCCCTGACTTCGCCAAAGCGCAGGACTTTGAAAACACCTACACAAACTTGCTCCCCAGTTTGAATCTGCGCATGAAAGCCAGCGACAAGCTGCAATTCCGTTTTGCCTATGCAGAGGCCATGTTCCGGCCAGACTTCTCGCAGATGCAG
>CAJBVC010000235.1 GCA_903958915.1 uncultured beta proteobacterium | reverse complement strand
CTGCGCAGGGCCATGTCTACCGTCAGGGACTTGGTGAGTTTTTCCTGGACGACCTGTGGCGCTTCCAGGCGGCCTGGGTGGTGCCCAATCCAGACGTGCAGGACAAGTTGCATAGCCTGTTGCAGAACGAAGCCCTGTCGTTGCAGTTGCACAGCGCCCACTACAGCATGGTGGCCTATCCCTGGTCGACACGGTATCAGCAAAGCAACCAGTGGGCGATCGAGACCATGGCGCTGGCATTGACCGCGGACACCCCCCAGGCAGTGACCACCCGCGAGCAGGCGCAAGACTGGCTGCGCAACCACGCCTACCTGCCTTCTGTGCTGAACATCGGCGCGTTCACGCGCTTGGGCGCACGCATGACCGCTGCCAACGTGGCATTTGATGACCACCCGGACGAGAAGCGTTTTGCCGACCACATCGAGACCGTAACCGTGGACTCGGTCTTTGCCTGGCTGCCGCGAGCCGGACTGACAACCCAGCCCTTGGTGGTGCTGCGCTAGGGATGCAGAGCGTCCCTAGGTGCTAAAGGGCGCAATCTGCTCGGCCCAGCGCGGATCGGGCCGCCAGGTCGCCACCCACGTCGGAACTTCGGCAGCCGGCATGGGCCGTGCTATGCCATAGCCCTGGGCCAGATCGCAGCCCATGCCGAGCAACATGGCGCCTAACTCAGTGGTCTCTACGCCTTCGGCAATCACGTGACGACCGAAGGCCTTGGCCAGGCCGATCACACCTTGCACAATGGCCAGATCGTCAGCATCGGTTTGCATGTCACGCACAAAGCTCTGGTCGATCTTGAGCAATTGCGCTGGCAAACGCTTCAGGTAGGTCAAAGAGGAATAACCAGTACCAAAGTCGTCCAGCGCAAAACCTACGCCGAGCGCCTGGCAGCCAGACATGACATCCGACACCTGGGTGATGTCTTCCAGCGCACTTGTTTCCAGAATTTCCAGCTCCAGGCTGTACCTGGGCAATTGCGGGTGATCTGCCAACAATGCCTTCAGACGTTCCATAAAGCTGACCTGCTGTAACTGGTGCGCGCCAATGTTCACACTCACTGGCATAGTGAGCCCCTGGGCAGACCATTGTTCCATTTGGCTCAACGCTGACGCGACAACCCATTCACCGATATCTGTGCTGATGGGATGACCCTCGATCGTGGGCAAGAACAATCCAGGTGGCACCAAGCCGCGTTCGGGATGCTGCCAGCGGATCAGCGCTTCGGCGCCTACCACCTGTCCGGTACGCATATTCACCTTGGGCTGGTAGTACAGAACGAATTCAGTGCGTTGCAAGGCCAGACGTATTTCGTCGAGGCTCTGGCGCAAGGTCTTGCTGGCGACGTCGTGCGCCACATCAAAAAGGTGGTAACGGTTTTTGCCGGCCTGCTTGGCCTGGTACATGGCCTGATCGGCGTGCCGCATCAGCAGGTCGGCGTCGGAGCCGTCTTGCGGATACAGGGTTACACCCACGCTGGCGGACACCTGCAGCACCGCATCGCCCACCGCCACGGGCTCGGCCGCGGCCTGCAGCAACCGCTGCAGCACCGGCTCGCACGCAGCCGGTTCTTCCAGGTCCACCAGCACAGCAACAAATTCATCCCCGCCAATGCGCGCCAGCGTGTCGCCTTCACGCAGGGCCGCCTTCATGCGTTGGGCCAGTGCCACCAGCAGGTGGTCTCCCACGTCGTGCCCATGGGTGTCGTTGACTGCCTTGAAGCCGTCAAGGTCCAGAAACGCGACCGCGAGGCCGTTCTCGCGCCGCTGGCTCTGCGCCAGTCCCTGACTCAGGCGGTCGGCCAGCAACACCCGGTTCGGCAGACTGGTCAATGCATCGAAATGGGCAATGCGCTCCAACTGGCGCTGCTGGTCCTTCATCGGTGTGATGTCGGTAAACAGCGCGACATAGTTTTGCGTTTTGCCCGCCGCGTTGCGAACGGCACTGATGGTCAGCAGTTCGGCGTACACCTCACCGTTCTTGCGCCGGTTCCACACTTCGCCGCTCCAATACCCCTTCCCATTGAGCTCCTCCCACATCTGCGAATAAAAGTCAGCCCCATGGCGGCCCGACTGCAGCAGGCGGGGATTCTGCCCAATCGCTTCCTCGCGGGTGTAGCCGGTGACGCGGCTGAAGGTGTCATTCACTTCGATGATGGAG
>CAJBVC010000234.1 GCA_903958915.1 uncultured beta proteobacterium | reverse complement strand
GGCGGGTGGAGTGGAAGGCGGCGGACGGGCGCACGCTAAAGGAAATTCAGGAGGCGGAGGCGGGGCAGTAGCCCATTGGTGGTTTGAGGTCGCAATTTGCGACTTCAAGTTTGATAGCAAAGCAGCTGCACAAATAAACAGTCTTTTGATAAATTCAAGTCCTGATTTTTGGGGCTAGAAATGAATCAACCGCTGGCGGCAATATCCCCCGAGGCTTTGGCAGTGCGCATTGTGGTGATCCGTGGGCAGCGGGTGCTGCTGGATTCGGATTTGGCGGCTTTGTATGAGGTAGAGACGAAGAAGTTCAACCAGCAGATCAAGCGAAACCTAACGCGCTTTCCGCAGGACTTTATGTTTCGCCTGACTGATGACGAGTTTGAAAGTTTGAGGTCACAAAATGTGACCTCAAAGCGCGGCGGGCGCCGTTACTTGCCCCTGGCCTTTACCCGAGCACGGTGCCATCACGGCCGCCAGCGTGCTCAATTCCGACCGGGCGGTGGAAATGGTTTCACCGCCGATGTGACGGGCAAGCCTGTAAAGCGCTAGTGTTTTGATAGCTGCTCACGCAATAGGTACGAGGACTAGTGGCCCTTTTGGCATGCAATTCCAGTCACTGGCGCGCAATCACCCCTAAAATCGCCCCATGCACCCCGCCATCGCCCAACACCGCTCAGGCATCTCTGCCATTTGCCAGCGCTATCGCATTAGCCGCTTGGAAGTGTTTGGCTCCGCTGCGCGGTCGGTCGACTTCAACCCCGACAGCAGCGACGCCGACTTTTTGGTGGAGTTTGCGCCAGATGCGCAGCCGGGTTTGGACGCATTCTTTGGTGCCAAGGCGGCGCTGGAGCAGTTACTGGGCCGTGGCGTTGACCTGGTGGAGCCCGGTGCAGTGCGCAACCCTTATGTGCTGGCCAGCATCAACCGCAACCGCGAAGCCGTTTATGCAGCGTGACCCGCGCGCGTTTCTGTGGGATGTGCGCGATGCAGCTCTGGCCATTCAGGGCTTTGTCGCTGGCATGGACGTTTCCGCCTACGAAGCCAACGCCATGGCGCAGGCAGCAGTAGAGCGCAAGTTTGAAATCATTGGCGAAGCCCTTAGCCAGCTGTCCAGGCTGGACGCCGCACTGGCGGCCCGTATTCCCGAGCTTGCGCAAATTGTGGCCTTTCGCAACCAGCTCATTCATGGTTACGCGACGGTCAGAGTCGGCACCGTGTGGAACGTCCTGCGCAACGCTCTGCCGCCGCTGCTTGCTGTGGTTGAAGATCTGCTGGGCGAGTTGGGGCAGGCTTAGTGGTTTGAGGTCGCAGCATGCGACCTCAATTGCTTCTGTTTTTGTAGCTGCTTGCGCACATTCCACGAGGGCTGGAGGCTGATTTAATATGGAATCCATGAAGACTCTCCCAGTTCGCCTCACTCCCGGCCAAGACCTACGGGCTGCCCTGGAAGCCACAGTCCAAGCCCAAAACTGCCGCGCAGCCTTCGTGCTGTCCGGCATTGGCAGCCTGTCCACGGCAGGCATCCGGCTGGCGGGGGCTGCGCAGCCTACGCGGCTGACAGGCGAGATGGAAATCCTCTCGCTGTCGGGCACGGTAGCGGTGGATGCCGACAAAACTGCCTCCCACCTGCACATGGCGATTTCCACCGCCACGGGGCAGGTACTGGGCGGGCATGTGGCGCCGGGATGCATCGTGCGCACCACAGCCGAGGTACTGCTGGCCCTGCTGCCCGACTGGCAGTTCACCCGCGAGTCGGATGCTGCAACCGGGTATGACGAGTTGGTGATCCGGGCGCGCAGCTGATTTTGCTATTGCTTTGGTAGCTGCTTGCGTAATGAGTACGGCGGCTAGTGGCCTATTTGTCCCAAGGATTAACCAACTGAACCCCGGTGTTCACAAAGTCTTGTGTGTTGCGCGTGGCTACGGTAAAGCCATGTTCCAGTGCGGTGGCAGCGATCATGGCATCGCGCTCTGACCGTGGGTCGGGCACGTGCAGGGCAGCGCACAAGCTTGCGGCCTGTTCGGTGAATGGCAGGATGCGTCCCGCGAAGGCGGCACGAACACTGGTCAACCAAACCCGAAGCGCCGCGCCTTGTGGTGGGGTGCGCCGCTCTAGTAGCAAGACGCCTTTTTCCAGCTCCAGGATGGTGATGGAGCTCAGATACAGGGTGCTGGCGCGGTGTTGTGCTGCCCAGTTGCGCACCTCGGCAGACTGGTTGGGCTTGCCTTGACGCAGTTCAGAGATGACGTTGGTGTCTAGCAGAAACATGCCGCCCGCCTATTCCAGCTCGGCGGCGCGAGTGGTGAAATTCAGGCGTGGCGCTTCAAATTCGATACCGTCACCACCGGAGATTTCGTCCATCACCGCCAATAGTGATGGCTCGCCTTGCCCAACCATGCGGTAGTAGTCGTCGATCTTCAGCAGGGCGTAGGCAGGGCGGCCTCGGTCGGTAATGAACACGGGGCCGTCTGCGGTGGCGCGTTTGGCGCTGGACACATCGCGGGTGAAATCGCGGCTGGAGAAAGTGTGAACGGACATGGCAGGCTCCTTCTGAGGAATTGTTTGTATGTTATGACAAACACAAGATTACGTCAAAGTAACCCTGAAGCTGGACAGGATGGCACGCCATGGTTAAAGTAATGAATCCTTACTTTGCGCCAAATGCCATGCTTGCCAAGATCACTTCCAAAAACCAGCTGACGCTGCCCAAGAGCGTGACGCAGGCCGTGGGTGCCACGGAGTACTTTGATGTTGAGGCCCGTGCCGGGCAGATCATCCTCACGCCCGTGCGCATTCAGCGTGGGGACGCGGTGCGGGCCAAGTTGGCCGAGCTGGATTTGACCGAGGCCGACATAGCCGATGCCGTGGCCTGGGCCAGAGCGCCCCAGGCAGCGCCAGCTATGGTGGCTGAGACGGTTGCAGCATCTGCCGTTACTCCCACCAAGCCCAAGAAGGCTGCTGCCAAAAAGGCCCAGGCCAAGACATGAGCTTAGCGCCGGGCCGCCCCAAGCAAGCTCGCACCGCAGCCCGCGAGGGCGAAGGTTTGTCCTCGAAAACCCCCGTGCGCGTGGTGTTGGACACCAATGTGGTCTTGTCCGCGCTGGCGTTCGGCGGGGGTGCAGCAGTGCGTGTGCGGCGTGCGTGGCAGCAAGGATCACTATTGCCATTGGCCAGCGCCGCAACGGTGCAAGAGCTGGTGCGGGTATTGGCCTACCCCAAGTTCTGCCTTTCCCAGAATGAGCAGGACGAGCTGCTGGCAGACTACCTGCCGTACGCCGAGGCCGTACGCATTCCCCTGCCGCCGCCTACCGTACCCGCTTGTCGTGATGTTCTGGACGAGCCATTCATGCATCTGGCAGTTGTAGGTAAGGCGCAAGCGCTGGTGTCTGGCGATCGGGATTTGCTGGCAATTGCCACAGACTTTGAGAGAGCCAGTGGCTGCCCGATCTTGACCTTGGACGCCTTTTTCAGGCATCCACTGGCTTTGAGCTTGCTGCAAAATGTATAGCTGCTCACGCAATGAAGGCGGGGGCTAGAGGCCAATTTCAAGTTATATATTCTTGTGACACGCATTGAAATGCCCAATATGGGTATTAAAATGCCCAAAATGGGTATAAAGCCAATTTCCAAATCCGTATCGCACAGCACCAGCCTGGCAGCAGCATTGTTCTCTGGTACGCAGCAGCGTGTGCTGGGCTTGCTGTTTGGCCAGCCGGACCGCAGCTTCTACGCCACCGAGTTGATCGGCTTGGCCGGCGTGGGGTCCGGGGCTGTACAGCGGGAATTGGCGCGTCTGGCCCAAAGCGGCTTGGTCACCGTAAAGCCGGTGGGCAACCAGAAGCATTACCAGGCCAACCCCGCGTCGCCCATCTATGCCGAGCTTTGCGGCGTAGTGCGCAAGACGGTGGGCTTGGCGGAGCCTTTGCGCGCAGCTTTGGCATTGCTGGCACCGCAAATCAAGGCGGCTTTTGTCTACGGCTCCATCGCAAAAAAAGAAGACACGGCCAGCAGCGATATTGACGTTTTGCTGGTCAGCGACACACTGACTTTTGGCGACACCATCTTGGCGCTTCAAGCCGCCACCGAGCAGTTGGGCCGCGAGGTCAACCCCAACATCTTCACGCCGCAAGACTTTGTCAAAAGGCTGAAGGAAGGTGGCTCCTTCGTGTCGCGTGTGATGGAGCAGCCCAAAATCTGGCTGATAGGAGGACCTGATGACCTCACCCTTTGAAAACCTGGTCGGTCCGGGTAAAGCACTGCGTGCCGAGCCGCCGGATGCCAAGGAATTTGCCGGCCTGCAGCGCATGGGGCTGGCGCGTCTGCATGATGCGCAGAAGCCTGGCTTGGCGCTGGAAAGTCAGTTTGACCTGGCCTACAACGCAGCCCATGCGCTGTGCCTCGCAGCCTTGCGCTGGTACGGCTATCGCTCAGGTAACCGCTTCATCGTTTTTCAACTGCTGCCGCATACGCTGGGCCTAGGGCCGGAGGTTTGGCGTGTATTGTCCAAATGCCACGAAGCGCGCAACCTCGGCGAATACGAAGGCATGCTCGAGGTGGATTCCCGTCTTGTGGCAGACCTGATCACCGCTTGCGGGCAAGTGGCAGTCAAACTAGGTGCCTTGCCGCCCATCAAACAACCATGAACACCACCACCAATCCCCTCGTCCAGAAGCTCTGGAACTACTGCAACGTGCTGCGCGACGACGGCATGAGCTATGGCGACCATGTGGAGCAGCTCACCTACCTGCTGTTCCTCAAGATGGCCGACGAGCGCAGCGCGCAGCGCTGCAGGCCATCGCCAGGTTTGGTGCCGATGCGCTGGTAGTGTCATTGGGCCTGGACACCTTTGTGGGCGACCCGATTTCCGGCTTCACGCTGGAAAGCGCAGACTACGCAGCGGTGGGCCAGCGCATTGCCAGAGCGGGTCTGCCCACGGTGTTTATCTTTGAAGGTGGCTACGCCGTGGCCGCGGTGGGGGTCAACGCCGTCAACGTGCTGGAAGGGTTTGTCGACTTCAGACCTCATCCCAGTCTTTCCAATCCACCACATAACTGGAGCGATATTGGTTGACTGCACTGCCCACGGTCGGACTGAAAATATCCTGCCCCATCCGGTCCAGTAATCCATAAGTACGCAGGCGGTCCTTCACAGGCCCTTTGAGCCCGGCGAACCACAACTCGATATCACGCCGACCCAGTTCGGCATGCAAACTGATGAGCACATCGGCCGCGGTGATGTCCACGTCGGTAATCGCGTCAGACACCACGATCACGCGCCGGGTGGGAGAACTGGCAGCGGCAACGGCCCGCAGCAGCTGGTCCCTGAATATCTCTGCGTTGGCAAAAAATAGCTGCTCATCCCAACGAAACAGTACTACACCCGGTACAAACCGGCCTTCTGGATGGCGGTTGATGTCGTGATAGCCCTTGGAGCCGTCGACCCGCGCCAGTACCGCGTAGTGCGGGTGCCAGGCATTCCAGATCAGCACCAGCAAGGCCAGGGCGATGGATATGAAAATGCCTTCAATCACTCCCACGAAGGCTACCCCCAGAAAACTCACTACAGACAACCAGAACTCGACTTTGCGCAGTGCGTGCAATTCCCACATGCCTTTCAGGTCGGCAAAGGACAGGCAGGCGGCAATCACGACGGCTCCCAGCACCGCACTGGGCAGGCTTTGCAAAAGTGCAGGAGCAAACACCAGCAGCAGTCCGATCGCTGCGGCTCCCACCAGGCCCGTCAGCTGGGTTTTGGCACCCGAAGATTCGGCTACCGGAGTCCGGGAGGAACTTGCACTGACCGAAAACCCCTGGAACAGACCCGCGGCCATATTGGCCATCCCCAGCGCAACCATTTCCTGATTGGTATTGACCTGGTATCCGCCCCTCTGCGCCAGGGCGCGTGAAAGTACGCTGGTGTCCGCGAAAGTCAGTAGTGAAATGATGATGCCCCCGGGCAAAAGGGCGAACACATCGTTCCAGGAAACCACCGGCAACTGAAGGATAGGCAAGCCTTGCGGTAGCACTCCCAAAACAGCAATATGGGCCGTTGTGTTCAAGTCCAGCGCGCCCGATGCAACGGTGGCCAGCACCACGGCAAACAATATGCCGGGCCATGTTGGCCGAAAGCGTTTGACGATCAGGATGAGGGCCAGGCTCCCTCCTCCTATGGCGAGCGCGACCAGATTGGCTTTGCCATCCAGAATGCCTTGCAACAGCATGATTGCCCTGCCCGCCAGGGTTTCCGCTTTGACAGAGAAGCCAAACAGCTTGGGCATTTGCCCGATCAGTACTGTGAACGCAATGGCATTCAGAAAACCGATGCGTATGGGCTTGGACAGCAGGTCGGCCAACAAGCCCAGCCTGGCCAAGCCGATCAGCAGCGAACTCGCGCCTGAAATCACGCCCAGCAGACCCGCCAGGGCGACAGCGCGCTCCACACTGCCGCCGGAAAGCGGCAATATGATGGCCGCAATGACGGCCGCCAAGGTGGAGTCCGGCCCCAGAACCATGATGCGACTGGGTCCAAACAGCGCGTAAACAATGAGCGGAATGATGGTGGCGTAGAGACCATTGATGGCAGGCACGCCCGAAGCCTCCGCATAACCCATGCCCACTGGAACCAGAATGGCTGTCAGCACCAGCCCCGCAACCACGTCGTTGACCAGCCAGGCCGCCTGATATCGCCGCAGTACCTCCAGGCCGGGCAGCCAGCGGGACCAACTCTGCAAGGAGGGCTCTGTCACTTTGGTTTCCTTGATGTGCGCTTGTGTGCCTCGCCCTGGCGTGGGGTGCGGCAGCTGGACTCAAGAGAAATGGGGCAGATGCTTTTGCTCTGCCCCAAACTGCGTTTACGCGCCCTGCAAGGCAGCGTTCAAGGTGACGCTTGGGCGCATGATGGCAGCCGCCTTCGCCGCGTCGGGCAGGTAGTAGCCACCGATGTCGGCTGGCCTGCCTTGCACGGCCTTGAGTTCTGCAACAATTTGCTGTTCGCCATCCGCCAACTTCTTCGCAAGTGGCGCAAAGTAGGCTTGCAACTCAGCATCTTCGGTTTGCTCGGCCAAGGCTTGGGCCCAGTACATGGCCAGGTAGAACTGGCTGCCACGGTTGTCCAACTCGCCGGTGCGGGTGGAGGGAGATTTGCGGTTTTCCAACAGCTTTCCAGTCGCAGCATCCAGTGTTTTGGACAAAATGGTGGCCTTGGCATTGCCTGCTTTGATTCCCAAATCTTCGAGCGACACGGCAAGCGCCAAGAATTCACCCAGCGAATCCCAGCGCAGGTGATTCTCCTCCGTCAACTGCTGTACGTGCTTAGGAGCCGAGCCGCCCGCACCCGTTTCGTACATGCCGCCGCCTGCCATCAAAGGCACGATAGACAGCATTTTGGCGCTGGTTCCGAGTTCCATGATGGGGAACAGGTCGGTCAAATAATCGCGCAGGATGTTTCCGGTGACGGAGATGGTGTC
>CAJBVC010000233.1 GCA_903958915.1 uncultured beta proteobacterium | reverse complement strand
ATACTCCGTGGTGATCTCGCTGCGGGGAGAGATAAAGTCGATGCGGCTCACCGCGTCATTGTGCTGACGCACATAGTCGTAGCTCTTGGTGCTGCCCGCATGGTTGTTGAATGTCACGCAAGGGCTGATGACATCAATGAATGCTGCGCCACCGTGTGCCATGGCGCCCTTGATCAACGGCACCAGTTGCGCCTTGTCACCCGAGAAACTGCGCGCCACATAGGTAGCACCGAGTTGCAGCGCCAGGGCCACCAGATCCACCGGGCTCTCGCTGTTGACCACGCCCTTCTTGCTCTTGGAGCCCCTGTCAGCGGTGGCGGAAAACTGTCCTTTGGTCAACCCGTAAACCCCGTTATTTTCGACAATGTAAGCCATGCGCACGCCCCTGCGCATGGCATTGGCGAACTGTCCCAGGCCGATGGAAGCCGAGTCACCGTCACCAGACACACCCAGATACATCAGGCTGCGGTTGGCCAGATTGGCTCCCGTGAGTACCGAGGGCATACGCCCGTGCACCGTATTGAAACCATGCGACGCGCCGAGGAAGTAGTCTGGTGTTTTGGAACTGCAGCCGATGCCCGAGAGTTTGGCAACGCGATGGGGCTCGATGTCAAGCTCCCAGCACGCCTGGATGACGGCCGCCGAGATCGAGTCGTGCCCACAACCCGCGCATAACGTGGATATGCGCCCTTCGTAATCGCGCCGGGTATAGCCGACCTTGTTCTTGGTCAGCGTGGGATGGTGCAGATGGGGTTTGGCAATGTAGGTCATGCGTGCTCCTCGGCTGCGGCAGTCTTGACAACCGTTTGAATACTCTTGCGGATGGCAGCACCAATAAAGCGCGCCGTAATGGGTGTGCCGTCGTAATGCAGCACGGCTACCAGGCGAGCTGGATCGATTTCCAGTTCGTTGATGATCATGGAACGCATCTGGGCATCGCGATTCTGCTCGACCACAAACACTTTCTCGTGATCGGCAATGAATTTGTTCACTGACGCCGGGAACGGGAATGCCTGCAGACGCATGGCATCCACATGCACACCATCGGCCTCGAGCACATCCAGCGCCTCCCGCATGGCCGGGCTGGTTGAGCCGAAGTAGATGACACCGAAAGGTGTCTTCTGCGTTGCATTGCGCAGAATCGGCTGTGGAACCAGGTCTGCCGCCGTCTTGAACTTGCGAATCAGCCGCTCCATGTTGTAGATATAGTCCGGGCCGCGCTCCGAGTACATGGCATAGGGGTTGCGTGTGGTGCCACGGGTAAAGAAGGCACCCTTGGATGGGTGGGTACCGGGCAGCGTGCGCCAGGGGATGCCATCGCCGTCCACATCCTTGTAGCGGCCAAAGTCCTTGCCGGCTTCCAATTCGGCTGCGGTCATTACCTTGCCGGTGTCGTAGGCCTTGGTTTCGTCCCACACGAAAGGCTTGCACAGGCGCTGGTTCATGCCAATGTCCAGATCGGTCATCACAAAAATTGGAGTCTGCAACCGGTCAGCAAGGTCCAGCGCCGCCGCCGAATGGGTAAAGCACTCGTGTGGGTCCTGCGGCAGCAGCAGCACATGCTTGGTATCGCCATGGGATGCGTAGGCACATGACACCAGATCGGCCTGCTGGGTGCGTGTTGGCATACCCGTCGATGGCCCACCACGCTGCACATTGATGATGGTCACCGGGATTTCGGCAAAGTAGGCCAAACCAATGAATTCGGTCATCAGCGAAACACCGGGGCCGGAGGTTGCGGTAAAGGAACGTGCACCATTCCAACCCGCGCCAACGACCATCCCAATCGAAGCCAGTTCATCCTCGGCCTGCACGATGGCGTAGTTGTGTTGTCCCGTCAGGGGATCCACCCGGTACTTGTCGCAGTACTTCTGAAACGCCTCAGGGATGGACGACGACGGCGTGATGGGGTACCACGCGGCCACAGTGGCACCGCCATAGACACAGCCCAGTGCAGCCGCGCTGTTGCCGTCGGT
>CAJBVC010000232.1 GCA_903958915.1 uncultured beta proteobacterium | reverse complement strand
TTTGCAGTTAGTTTTTTTCTGCTGTTTTACGAGGTGACAGAACCTCGACATGCCCTGCTGCGCGTCCGAACCCACGTCGAAACCAGTGCAGCCCCAAGCCTCGTATTTTAGGCGCTTACCAGCAATTGCAATAGTGCCAAGGGCGAATTAATCTGCGCGTGGGCGCCCCAGGCACCGACATCGGCCTTGTTGCCCAGGTATCCGTAGGTTGCGGCTACGGTTTTCATGCCGGCGGCCAGGCCCGCGACCACGTCACGCTCGTCGTCGCCCACGTACAGGCATTCAACGGGCGACACGCCCAGGCGCCGCGCAGCCTCCAGCAGCGGCTCCGGGTGGGGTTTTGCATGGGGCGTTGTATCGCCGCTCACAATGGCACGCGCGCTGGCGAACAGTGGCATGGCACGGGTCAGGGGATCGGTAAAACGCGATGCTTTATTGGTCACAACGCCCCATTGCAGGCCGCGCTGGCGGATCTGTTCAATCAACTCGGGTACGCCGTCAAATGCTACCGTGCGCTGCGTCATGCAGCCCTCGTAGTTGACGAAAAACTCCTCTCGCAGGGCATCAAAGGTGGCATCCAGCGGGTCTGCACCAAAGGCCACACCCAGCATGCCACGCGCGCCCGCACCTGCCAAGGGGCGATAAAGTTCGAACGCCAGCGACGGCAAGCCGCGCGCGATGCGCATCTGATCGGCCGCGGCACCCAGGTCGGGTGCGCTGTCGATCAGCGTACCGTCCAAATCAAAAAGTATGGCAGCAATGTTGGGAAAGACCACGGTGTGATGCTCTAAAGAGACTTTTGAGTAGCAAATAGATAGTTGACGGCGGTGTCTTTGCTCATTGAATAGCGTTTACTCAGCGGGTTGTATTCCATGCCGCTGGTCTGTCGCAGATCCAGACCAGCATGACGGCAGTAGCCCGCCAGTTCGCTGGGGCGAATCATTTTGGCGTACTCATGGGTTCCGCGCGGCAGCAAATTCAACAAGTATTCAGCACCCAGAATGGCAAACAGAAAGGATTTGGGGTTGCGATTCAGGGTTGAAAAAAAGACCCATCCACCGGGCTTGACCAGGTCAGCGCAGGCCTTCACGATGGACGCCGGGTCCGGCACATGTTCCAGCATTTCCATGCAGGTCACCACATCGTAGGTCGCGGGGGTTTCCGCCGCGAGGCCTTCGGCGCTGACTTCACGGTACGCAATACGCGGCGTCTGTGCTTCCAGCGCGTGCAGCTGTGCCACCTTAAGCGCCTTGGTCGAAAGATCGATGCCAAGAACATCCGCTCCACGACGCGCCATTGAATCAGCCAATATGCCGCCACCGCAGCCGACATCCAGCGCGTGCAGGCCAGAAATGGGACACAGCGTGTTGATCCACTCCAGTCGCAACGGATTGATCATGTGCAGCGGGCGAAACTCGCTGTCAATGTCCCACCAAAGGTGGGCCAAATCAGAAAACTTGGCCAGTTCGGCCGGATCGGCATTCAATGTGTTGTTCATACAGAGATTATGTCCAATGTGGCTGCCCCGGTTGCCTGCCGGGTTTATGCGGGCCTGACCGGTTGCGCCCGCTCGGTCGTGGCGATGGCATACACCTGGCCCGTAGGCAGGAGCAGTGCGCTGGAGATGATGGACACCTCCAGCACGGTGCCGGCGGCGGACAGGCGCTGGGTATGGTAGGGCTGCAGTACTTCGGCACGACTGAGACGGTTGAGTTGCTCCAGCGCTCCTTGGCGCAGGCTCTGTGGAATACGCTCACGCGCGTTCATGGCCAACGCCTGCGCTTCGCTCCAGCCATACAGGCGCTCGGCGGCGGGGTTCCAGGCGATCATCCGGCCCTCCAGGTCTTGCACCGTCATGGCGTCAGACGCATCGCGCAGCACCACCGCCAGGCGCAACTGGTCATTGGCTT
>CAJBVC010000231.1 GCA_903958915.1 uncultured beta proteobacterium | reverse complement strand
GCCGTTCGATGCTTCTTGAAAGCAGTCATCTGAACGATAGCTGTACTTCGTAAACTGCCGGAAGGCCTATTCACACAACTCGGCCGAAGCTGCCGCCCAGACTCGTCGATATGGTCGGCAGCTTCGCGAAACAAAGCGGGCTCCTGATGATCAACGCAATCAACATTGAAGGAACACTGGTGGACACTCTAAAGTGCAGTATATTTGCAGTGGTTTTTCGAAAGATTATGGTCACCGTCAAGACTGCCATGCTCTCGTTTCGTATCGTCCCTGTCTGAAAAAGGCACTTCGCATTGCGGCGTGCCAGGACCATGGCGATCATGGTCGAAGTGCTGATTTTTGGCTGCTTACTGTGAGAGGCTCGGCATTGCAATTCCGCACCCCGAGGAAACCAGAACAACAACGGAGTCCGTTCATGATCAAGACAGTCAAGCAAGCCTGCTGGCTCAACCCCATAATCCACAACTGATCAAATGCAAGCAGATTTTCTGGATGCACATGAACGTCATTGGGACGATGCCGAAAGGCTTTTTGCAGCAGGGCGCTACGCCAACGCGGACCACCTCTACGGCATGGCAGCAGAGTGTGGACTGAAACGGCTGATGGTGAGATTCGGAATGGCGGTCGACCCTGCGAAGGGAAGCCCCGCAGCCTACGAGGACAAGAGTCACGCCAACAAGATATGGAGTCGTTTCGAGAGCTACCGCAGCGGCAAAATGGAAGGCTCTGGTTACGGACTGCCTACGCCAAATCCATTTGACAAATGGGATGTCTCCGACCGCTACGCGCACCAATTTAACTTTAACCAGGCAGGTGTACAACTTCACCAAGCCGGTGCAGCGGCCATCTGCGAACTCATAAAGAAAGCACAACGGGAGGGGCTGCTGGTATGAGCAAAAAACTCTTCGAACAGTTTCCAGAGCCTATTCCAACCTTTGATCTGATTTTGCCGGCGGTTCGGAATTGGCTGCAGACTCATAGCGGGTCGTTGAATGATCTTCTGAGCAATGAAGATGATTGGCTGCTTGTCAATCGCGATCTCAACGGGCGCGTGCGTCTGATCTTGCCTGAGCGGATCAAAGAGAGTGAACAGCGCTTGCTGTGGAATCATTTGGCGTCAAACTTGATGCAACGTCTGGGTAAGCACGCCTATCCGCAAAATACCGAAATTCTTTTCGAAACAATCCGGGAGCAGGCGCTTCAAGGGGCAAGCAATTATTTGGTAGATGGGTTCACCAATGTGTGGGTGGTGGATCGGCTGGCGACAGAGGCCAACTGGGCACGCATTGCGCCAGAAACGGAGAGCGTGCCACGTATTGTGTTTTTCTCTATCAAGGGTGGTGTCGGCCGCTCGACGGCTTTGGCAGCCACTGCTTGGAGTCTTGCTCAGGAGGGAAAGCGGGTCTTGGTGCTCGATCTCGATCTCGAATCTCCCGGCTTGTCTTCTGCGTTGCTGCCGCGAGAACGTCAGCCTATGTACGGCATTACCGATTGGCTGATTGAAGACCTTGTAGACAACGGAGAGGTCGTTTTCGAAAATATGGTCGCCACCAGTAATCTTTCTCATGACGGAGAAATCTATGTCGTACCAGCGCATGGGGCTGATCACGGCGAGTACATTGCCAAACTCGGCCGTGTCTGGATGCCCAAGTTACAGGCGGATGGAACTCGTGAGGTGTGGTCTTCTCGGCTAGATCGCTTGCTGCAGAATCTGGAGAAGCGAATTCAGCCCGACGTGGTGCTGATCGACTCGCGTTCCGGTATCGATGAGATTGCTTCTACGTGTATTACTGAATTGGGTGCCAATCTGATCCTGTTGTTCTCGCTCGAAGGTGAGCAGACATGGAACGGCTACCGAATGTTGTTCGAGCAATGGCTGCGTGCGGGTGTCGCGCAACAAATACGCGAGCGGTTGCAGGTGGTCGGGGCCATAGTTCCTGAGATTGATCGAGTCGGGTACCTTGCGGGCTTGCGCGAGCATTCATATGAAATTTTCGTCGACACGCTTTACGATGAAATTGCGCCAATCACGATAGGCGAGGTTGGACCTAGACCTGATGGTACGTGGCAGGTTGGCGGTTTAAGCGAAGGTTGGAACTTCGACGAGGCTGATGAAACTGCTCCGCACCATCCGTGGG
>CAJBVC010000230.1 GCA_903958915.1 uncultured beta proteobacterium | reverse complement strand
CTGGAGAGTTGGTGCTGGAACGTGCCAACAGGGCGGTGCAAGATCAACTGAACTTTATCCAGAAAATCACCAGTCGCGCGCCTGGCGTACTGTATGAGCTAAAGATCTGGCCTGATGGGCGACGCTCATTTCCTTTCATCAGTGCCGCGGTCGAGCAAATGATCGGCGTCACAGCAGAGTTGGTGCAACATGATGCGTCGGCATCTTTTGCCAGAATTTTGTCGCAGGACTGGCCGGCCATGGAGAAGGCGACAGTGGATTCCCGGCGCGACCTGTCGCTATGGCAGTGTGAGTTCCGCTGCAAGGCGGGGCAGGGCGCAATCCGGTGGCTGTTGGGCAGTGCCATGCCCCAAATGCAGGAAGATGGCTCGGTGTTGTGGTGCGGTTCGATCGTGGACATTACGGCACAAAAAGCCACGATGGCAAAGTTGCAGGAAAGTGAAGCACGGTTTCGCGGCCTCACTGCGCTGTCGTCCGACTGGTATTGGGAGCAGGACGAACATTTTCGCTTTGTGCGGGTGGACGGGAACCTGGAGTCGAGCCATGCGGCACCGGCTGAAACTTATCTGGGCAAGACGCGTTGGGAATCAGGGGTGCAGGGCGTCAGTGCTGCCCAATGGGCCGAGCACCGCGCAACGCTGGAGGCACACCAGGTTTTTCATGACTTTGAAGTCCAGCGGCTGCGAACGGACGGAACACTCATGTGGGCATCCATCAGTGGCACTCCCATTATTGATGCCAATGGCAAGTTTTGTGGCTACCGTGGCACCGGCAGCGACATCACGGCGCGCAAACGTGCAGAAGCAGACATTGAAAGGCTGGCGTTCTTCGACGCCCTGACGGGTTTGCCCAACCGACGATTGCTGATGGACCGGCTGGAGAAGGCCATCGTCTCGAGTGCCCGACGCAGCACCCATGGCGCGCTGCTGTTCATTGATCTTGACAATTTCAAGGTACTCAACGACACCTTGGGGCACCACATGGGCGACGAGTTGCTCAAGCAGGTGGCAGAGAGGTTGTCCGAGTGTGTGCGTGCCATTGACACCGTGGCGCGGTTGGGGGGCGACGAGTTTGTGGTGATGCTGGAAGACCTGCACGCGTCGGCTCCCGATGCAGGCGCGCAGGTGGAAGCGGTTGGGCGAAAGGTGCTTGCCTCCTTGAATCGGCAATTTGTGTTGGCCGGGCAGCCGCATCACAGCTCGCCGAGCATTGGGGTCACCCTGTTCTTCCAGAGCGAAAACACGGTGGATGAGTTGCTCAAACGCGCGGATCTGGCGATGTACCAGGCCAAGGCAGCAGGCCGCAACACCTTGCGCTTTTTTGACCCGGTGATGCAGGCTGCTGCAAGTGCAAGGGCTCGCCTGGAATCGGACCTGCGGTTGGCGTTGACCCAAAACGAATTCGCTTTGTTTTACCAACCCGTGGTGGACGACCGCTCACGCGTCATCGGTGTGGAAGCGCTCTTGCGGTGGCGCCATTCCGAGCGTGGAATGGTGTCACCCGCAGAGTTCATCCCGGTGGCGGAGCAGACCGGTTTGATACTCCCCCTGGGACAGTGGGTTCTGGAGGTGGCGTGTGCCCAACTGGTGACCTGGAGCGCGCAGCCTGCAACGCAACGGTTGACCATGGCGGTCAACGTCAGCGCGCGCCAATTCCGTCACCCGGAATTTTCCAACCAGCTGCTCGCGCTTTTGCGCCAGAGTGGGGCCAACCCGTACCGGTTGAAGCTGGAAATTACAGAAAGTCTGTTACTCAGTGACATTGACGACGCAGTTGCAAAGATGGGCGAACTGCGCTCTATAGGTGTCAACTTTGCGCTCGACGACTTTGGTACCGGCTATTCCTCGCTGTCCTACTTGAAGCGCTTGCCGTTAGACCAACTCAAGATCGACCAGTCGTTCGTGCGGGATGTGCTGAAAGACCCCAACGATGCCACCATCGCGCGAACGATTCTGAATCTGGCACAGAGTCTGGATCTGAGCGTGGTGGCCGAGGGTGTTGAAACCGCCGGACAGCACGACTTTTTGCTGCAGGCCGGTTGCAAGGCCTTCCAGGGCTACCTGTTCGGGCGCCCTGTTCCAGTGGAGCAGCTGGTATTGCCGACCAATTGACGCGCTAAAGGGCGCTCGGACTATCCGATTCGGTGGGTTCGGAGCGGGTTGAACTGGTGCGCTGTCGCACTGCGGCTTTCTCTCCGGCGCTGGCGAACTTGCTGTACTTGCCCGTCAAGCCAACCATGTGCCCGTAGATACGCGGGGCACCGGCCAGGCACTCCCCCTGTTCCAGAAAATCAGCCTCACCGGTAAAGTTTCCGACCAGTCCACCCGCTTCGGTCACCAGCAGTGAACCTGCTGCCACGTCCCAGGGCTGCAGCCCCTTTTCAAAGAAAGCATCGGTATAGCCCGCTGCCACATAGGCCAGGTCCAACGCGGCAGCGCCAGGGCGCCGCAAGCCGGCGGTACGCTGCATGACTTCGCCCATCAGCTGGAGGTATTGGTTGAAGTGGTCACCCATCCGGTAGGGGAAGCCGGTGGACACCAGAGCCTGCTGCAAGTCGGTGCGTTTGGAGACCCGTAGGCGGCGGTCGTTCAGAAAAGCACCCCGGCCCTTGGTGGCGGTGAAGAGGTCGTTGCGGGTGGGGTCATACACCACGGCTTGCTCCACCTTGCCTTTGACGGCCAATGCAATGCTGACGCAGTAAATGGGCAACCCATGGATAAAGTTGGTAGTGCCATCCAGTGGATCAATGATCCAGACGAACTCGGAATCCTTGGCACCATGTTCACGACCGCTTTCCTCAGCCCAAATGCCGTGGCCGGGGTAGGCTGCCATCAGGGTCTCAATGATGGCCTGTTCGGCTGCATGGTCCACTTCGGTGACAAAGTCATTGGCTTTCTTCTGTGACACCCGGACCGATTCGATGTCCAGCGCAGCCCGGTTGATGATGGAACCGGCAGCGCGGGCCGCCTTGACGGCCACGTTGATCATGGGGTGCAGATTG
>CAJBVC010000229.1 GCA_903958915.1 uncultured beta proteobacterium | reverse complement strand
GTAGGAGCGTCCTGACCGTTGCCCTCGGCTGCCATACGAAAACATTGCCTTAGCAAGGACTCCAACCTCTCAAACAGCTGGTTGATGCGCTGCTGTAACCGCTCGTGCTCCAGGACCAGAGCATCACCCACCATCACGCGGGCAAGTCCTGGATTTTTTTCGGCAAACTGGATCACCATTGTGACAATTCTTGCAGCTTGCCTCGAAGCTGCACCCGCTCCACCTTCACCCACAGCAGGTTCACGCTCAACGATCTGGTTTGCCAAAGTAAATACAGATTGCTCAACAAAGTCAATCAGCCCTTCAAACATCTGGGCCTTGCTGGCAAAGTGTCGATACAACGCCGCTTCACTGACTTGCAATGAGGCCGCCAGTGCGGCGGTAGTGATTCGGTCGTTCCCGGGCTTTTCAAGCATCCCCGCCAGGGACTGCAATATTTGAACCTTCCGCTCTCCCGGTCTGGGACGCTTTCGGACCAACGATGAATCGCTTTCGTCCGATCCGGTCGGCAAACTTTCGTCGCTCGCGGGTTTGGTCGTTGGATCGGCCATGGAAGAAGCTCAGTGAGAACGAATCATCGTGCCGAAGGCCTGATCGGTCAGTATCTCCAAAAGCAGCACATGGGGTACCCGTCCATCAATGATATGCACTGAATTGACTCCACTTTTGGCTGCTTCGAGGGCGCCCGAAATCTTGGGCAACATGCCGCCACTGATTGTTCCATCGGCAAAGAGTTCGTCAATTCGACGCGCGGTCAAGTCCGCTAGCAACTGGCCAGACTTGTCCAACACTCCGCTAATATTGGTGAGCATCATCAATTTCTCTGCCTTCAAGACTGTTGCCAACCTGGCCGCTACAACGTCAGCGTTGATGTTGTAGCTCTCGTTGTTGTCACCAAAGCCAATCGGGCTGATCACAGGAATAAAAGCGTCGTCTTGAAGTGCTTTCACGACACTCGGATCGATGCTGACAATGTCGCCGACCTGACCTACGTCATGTTCAATGCTGGGGTCAGCACTGTCAAGCATCTTCAGCTTTTGAGCACGAATCATTCCGCCGTCTCGACCAGTCAACCCCACTGCTTTGCCGCCCGCTTGGTTAATGAGCCCCACAATATCCTGTTGCACCTCACCGCCCAAAACCCACTCGACCACGCCCATCGTCTCGGCGTCCGTAACGCGCATCCCCTGAATAAACTCACCAGTCTTTCCGAGGCGCTTGAGTGCGCTTTCAATTTGCGGACCGCCGCCATGGACCACGACGGGATTTATACCCACCAGTTTGAGCAGGACAACGTCCTCGGCAAAATACTGTTGTAAATCGGGGTCCGTCATGGCATTGCCGCCATACTTGATGACCATAGTCTTGCCATGGAACTTGCGGATGTATGGCAGCGCTTGCGCCAGGATTTCAGCTTTATCGCGGGGCGCGATGGATGCAAGAGCAGTCATTGGATACGCGTATGTTGTGCAAGCATTGTCCGCATTGTGCAGCAAGTTATGCGAACTCTTTGCGACGTACCCCGCAGGTCGCGAAAAGTAGCGGGTATGGTCTCAACCCCCGATTGCAAAACTCTCCTTGACTTGACCTTGAGCAATCAATGTTGCCAACCATCTGGGCGTGAGGCCGCGCCCACTCCAAGTTTCACCGTTTGGCCCTTTGAATTTTGGAGCTACCGGCGTACCAACCACCTTCTTTTTTGCCGTTTTGCCTACGCCCTTGGACTCTTCGAGGGCCGCACGAGCAGGACGTCCACGGCCCTTTCGCTTGGACACATTTACCGACTGCAGGTCCTTCACTGTTATGCCAAAGGCATCCATTTTGAGAAGAATATCGCGCACAGTGGAATCAAACTCACGTGCTTTAATTTCGGAAGCCTGCTTCTGCAACTTTTGAATCTGCGATTGAATATCAATCAGACTAGTCATACTAACTCCAAGGAAATAGTTATTCGATTTATCCGCTAATGTACGATACCATCACGCTTGATTACTTTGATCGCTGTTAGCATAATTATTTTAGCATCCAGCCATAACGAGTGCGTATCCAAATATTCCTTATCCAAGGCGACCTTTTGGGTATCCAACAGCTCATCCCGGCCGTTTATCTGTGCCCATCCAGTAAGCCCTGGAACAAGCTTGTGTACGCCGCAACGGGTGCGTAACTCAATCAATTCCAACTGGTTGTGTAGCGCCGGGCGAGGGCCAACAAAACTCATGTCGCCAACGATAATGCTCCATAGTTGAGGGAGTTCGTCCAAGCTGCTTCTTCTTAGAAATCCACCGACGGGAGTCAGGAAATTTTCCGGGTCCGTTAGAAGGCTTGTCGCAACTTCCGGGGTACCTTCGCGCATGCTGCGGAACTTGGGCATCTTGAACAGTTTGTTATTTTTTCCAACCCGATCAGACCAATAGCAGGCCGGCCCGGCCGAAGTAAGCCGCACAAGAACGAAAATCAACAACAGGGGAACCGCCAAGCTCACAGCCAAAGTGACCGCTAAAAGAAGGTCCAGGGCCCGCTTCACGAAACCCGTCCATTTGAATCTTTTGCGCACGCATGATAGCAGTAGCTCATTCCTCGATGATAACAAGCCCGGGCGCCTCCCGATCCGTCCACAGCCAGTCCTCACATCGTGGGCAAATCCAGGTCGGTCAAAACAAACTTTCTCGGACTCAAGCCTAACTGTCGCCGCCCATCTTCGCCATCAAAGACCAAGTCTTCGTTCATTCTTGCCGCCATGGAGGAATTCCATCTACGGTAGCGAGGAATGAATCTCAGTATAGCGATCGCGAGTCTGAACAATATCCAGGGTATGCGAACAAATCTCCGGGTGGTTTCGCAAGCAAGAAATACTCTGGATACCATTTCGGTGTAACTGAGAGTTTCACCGCCCGAAATATTGAAGGCATGCGCCTTTATGTCCTCGTTGGTCAGCGCGGCAATCGCAGCAAGCGCGACGTCTTCTGCGTGAATTGGCTGACGCAATCCAAGTGCGTTGCCCAATAGAGGGAACCATCGAAATCGGTAAATGAATCGCGCAATTTCAGAGATATTCTTGTCGATGCCGAGGCCGTAAACGAGGGTCGGTCGCAGAATAACCCAATCTATGCCGTACTCTTGCGCCCAGTTTTGAAAGGATTCCTCGCAATCCGCTATTTTTTGGGCTATTTGATTTTCGTCAGGATCTGCGAAGCCATGTCCGACAGCTTTTGTAAATCGACTCGTCGAGGAAATGACAACGATTCGGCGCGCCCCTAGCGCGAGAAGAAATGGCAAATGCGCCGGCAAAGTCCAAATCGGTGCAACGTAGACCCAGTGGGTGATTGGGGCCGCT
>CAJBVC010000228.1 GCA_903958915.1 uncultured beta proteobacterium | reverse complement strand
TTGCCGGCCAGGTCTTTCAATCCCTTGGCGGTGCTGCTCTCATGCACCGCGATCAACTGGCGCGCTTCAAAGTAGGGGGTAGTGAAGTCGTACGACTGCTTGCGCTTGTCATTGATGGTGACGCCGGAAACAACCAGGTCCACATCGCCATTGTTCAGCGCGGCAAAAATGCCAGTCCAGGGGGTGTTGACGATCTTGATCTGCAAACCCGCTTTTTGTGCGACGGCTTTGATGATATCCACGTCGTATCCCACAATTTCCTTGGTCGGACTCTCGTAGGCGAACGGTCGGTAGGTGGCGCTGGAGCCCACAACGAGTTCCTTGTTCTGCGCCTGCACGCTGCCTAAAGCGAGGGTCAGCAGACCCACCGAGGTCACGAGTTTTTTCAGGAAATTCATTGACGTACCCTTGAAGTTAAAAGAGGAAAAAGAAACCAGAGTGCAAGCGCGATGCCGCGAGGGCAGTTTAACGTAGCGCCTGTTGGTCAGCAGCTTGCCGCCCTTCTGAACAGCCCTTCCTGCGCCACACACGCCACCAAGGTGCCATCACGCCGGAAGATGTTGCCGTGGTTCAAGCCACGCCCATGGGCAGCCGCCGGGCTTTCGCAGACGTACAGCAGCCAATCGTCAACACGTACATCCTGGTAGAACCACATGGCGTGGTCCAGGCTGGCCGTCACCATGGTGGGCTGGTAATAGGTCACCCCGTGCGGGCGCATGCAGGTGGCCATCAGACCGAAGTCAGAGGCGTAGGCCAGCAGACAGCGGTGCAAAGGCTGCTTGCCAGCTACCGCACCCACCGCACGAAACCAGGTGCATTGCGAAGGCGGTCTGATCTCCGGATGCAAATGATCGAGCGGGTCCACATGGCGGATTTCGATGGCACGGTCACTGGTGATCTGGTCGTCATCGCCCTGCGCCATTTCGCGCGTGCTGTCGCGGTGGATCGTGAGTGACTCGGGTGGCGGGACATCGGGCATGGTGGCTTGGTGCGCAAACCCGTCCTCTTCGATCTGGAATGACGAAGCCAGGGTCAGAATTGTCTTGTTCTCTTGCGAGGCCGTCACCCGGCGCACGCTGAAGCTGTTGCCATCGCGGATGCGTTCGACCTTGTAGTGAATCGGCTGCCGGGGGTCACCACCACGGATGAAGTAGGCATGCAGCGAATGGACTGACCGGTCCTCGCAGGTGTTGCCCGCCGCACGCAGCGCCTGACCAAGAATGTGGCCGCCAAAGAGATTGCGAAAACCCAGGTCGAGACTTTCGCCGAGGTAGTGGTCCGCTGCGAGCTGCTGCAGCTCAAATAGACCCAGCAATTGGCGCATTGCAGTGTCTGCGGGTGTCGCAATGCCGGCTTGCGACGTTTGAATTTTCTGCATCGGGACTTCAGGCAGTGGCGCTCGCGGCACGCTTTCTTCTGCTGGACGATGCAACTGCCTTCAGCTTGCCGCCGCGGCGCGCCACGGGCGCACGCACGCCGGTCGCAGGCGTTGATGCCTGGTTCACGATGCTCAATTGGGGAGCAACTTTGCTTTGCGCCAGCTCCAGCAGTTTGCGGTGCTCATCGAGCAGCGCATCTGCCAGTTCATCGATATCGGGCAAGGCACGCCGGCAGGCAATCAACCCGTAGTCGAGCCGTCCGTTGTAGCTCTGCACGGTCACGTTCAGAGCCATGCCATGGGCGGGGATGGACACCGGGTAGTAGCACACCACCTTGGCACCGGAAAAGTACAGCTGCACCGGAATGCCGGCCACATTGGACACCACCAAATTGGCTAGCGGAGGCATGATGTTGGCCAGACGCGATCGACTGAACAGTGACGCCAGCGCTGACATCAGCCAGGGCGCCGCAGGCAACGGAAAATCAATCGGAATGGCGGTTTTGAAACGCCCCATCGCCACCTTGGTTTTCTCCGACGAAGCATGAATCTTGAGCAAACGCTCCAGACGGTCTGGCGTGTCGGTGGCCAGATTCATCGACACCATGCTGACCTGGTTGTTGGCGCTGGTATCGCCCTCCTGGCGCAGGCTGATGGGCACCGCTGCCGACAAGGCCTGCGCTGGCAACTCATTGTTTTCACGCAGGAAATTGCGCAAGCCTCCCGACGTGGTCGCCAGCACCACGTCGTTGAGTGACACCCCCAGCGCCTTCGCGATGAATTTCACCTCCGGCAATGGCACGGTACGTCCGGCAAAAGTGCGCTGGTTGGTGATGGCCACGTTCAGTACTGTGCGCGGCGCGAAGAGTTTGATGCCTTTGGGCAACGACCAGATGCGCTTTCCATTCTCGTCCCGCGGGAGTGCCAGCACATCCTTCGCTGCCCGTGCGAGCATGGGGATGGAGCGCACCAGACCCACTGACTGGTGCAAGGTGTTGCGCACCGCAGCGCCGAGCAGTTCGGCAACACCCAGCTGGTACTGGTTGCGCCGGGCACGCTGGCGTGGTGGCTTGATGATGCGACCGGTGGGCTCCAGATCGAAGATAGCCTTGGCCGCCTGCACGCCCGCCTGCCCATCGAGGCCCGCATGGTGCACCTTGACGTACAGCGCCACCTGCCCACTCTTCAGACCGTCAATCACAAAGTATTCCCACAGCGGGCGACTGCGGTCGAGCAGACTGGAATGCAGTCGTGCCACGTACTGCTGCAACTGACGATTGCTGCCCGGCTTGGGCAGGGTCACGTGGCGCACGTGGTAATCGATGTCAATATCTTCGTCTTCCACCCACACCGGGTTGGACAAGTCCAGCGGCATATGCGCGAGCTTGCGGGTGAAGACATCTGCCATGTGCAGGCGTTGCAGCACATTGGCCTTGGTATCTTCAAAGAAATCTCCCGCATAACCCTCTGGCAAATCCAGCACATGGAGCGAGCCGATGTGCATCGGCATTTCGGGAGATTCAAGATGCAGGAACGCAGAGTCCAGACCGCTGAGGTGTTTCATGATGGATGTGTTGCCTAGGGAAGTTCACAATGAGCCCAGTGTGCCAAAAATCCGCTCCGCACCATGTCGCCTGGGCGAAACCCGCCCGCCAAGAGCAACACCTCTATGGCACACAGGCCAGGATCTGCGAAAGCGTCAGGTCTTTCCGCCGGGTGATGGCGGGGCCTCAAAGGCCGGCTTGCTGGTAGAAGTCTCCTTTTGTCCGCCCGCTGCTTTAGGATCGGTCGAACTTCCTCCGCAGGCTACAACCAGCAACGTCATTGCACAAACAACAATTAAGTTTTTCATGATGAGGAAAATGAAAGTGGATGAATGGACTGGATCATATTCCCATGCGCTCCGAATTTGAAGGTCTGCATCCGCTGTGCCCGTTCTGCATGAGTTTTGGCCACGATGACAAAGCAACCCCTTGATTTGGCAGTCGGGGATCACATATAAGCAAACAATGAAGCATGCCGTGGCAGGTGTGCGCCGATAGAGTCGCATCCGGGAGCCTCCATGCAAAACCCACTTCACGCCGTCTGCACAGCATGCAATGCGGTAAACCGCATTCCCGCTCAGCGAGATGGCAAGGAAATCAATTGTGGCAAGTGCCATCTGGCCCTGTTTGGATTGGCGCCCCCATCGGTCAATCAAGCGTCGTTCGTGGCACAGATTAGCAAGAGCGATGTCCCGGTCGTGGTTGACTTCTGGGCGCCTTGGTGTGGTCCCTGCAAGACCATGGCGCCGGCGTTCGCCCAGGTCAGTGCGCGCATGGGCGCGCGTGCACGGTTCATCAAAGTCAACACAGACGAAGAGCAGGCACTCGGCGCCCAGTACAACATCCGCAGTATTCCAACACTCGCTATCTTCCAGTCGGGCAAGGAAGTCGCCCGCATCTCGGGCGCTTTGCCTGCCGCCAGTTTGGAGCAATGGGTTGCCCAGCACATGGGTGGGTAGGCCAGTACATCGGCAGTAAACTGGGATGATTCTGAATCGGCTGTTCGCCATTTTCTGAGACTACCCCGATGCCATTTTGCCCAGACCTTGCAGCGCTCCTCGCCGCCAACGGCATTGCCCTTGTCAACTCGACTATCCTTTACCCGGCGCTGCACAAACCGGGCGATGGCGGTTTGCCCCTGCTGCTGCTGGATAACGCGCTCGGTCGTGCAGTCATCGCTCTGCATGGCGCCCATGTGATGGCCTTTCAACCGAAGGGGCGGCGTGAAATGCTGTGGGTGTCGCCCCAATGTGTGCTGGAGTCGGGCAAGCCGATCCGCGGTGGCATCCCGCTGTGTGTGCCCTGGTTCGGCCCCGGGACCGACGGCAAGGCGATGCACGGATTTGCCCGTACCACCGAGTGGACTGTGGTGGACGCCCAGACCATGCGCACAGGAGCAACGCGTTTGGCGCTTGAACTTGAAGGCGACGCCACCACCAGTGCGCTGTGGCCGCATGCCTTCAAGTTCAGACTCGATGTGCTTGTTGGTAGCGCGTTGACGCTGGGGCTCACTATCGAGAACCGTAGTGCAAACGTTGCGCCACTGGCCTTTGCATTCCATACCTACTTCGCTGTGCCCCATGTGGCACAGGCACTGGTTGGCGGACTTGACGGAACTGTCTTTATCGACAAGCTCGACAATTTCAGCCGCAAGCAGCAACGAGGCGATCTCTCCATCCCCACCGCGATGGATCGCATCTATCTGGACGTTGCAGCCGAGCAGACTATCAAGATACCCACACACACCGTGCGCATCGCGTCGGACGCCCACTGCGCTGTGGTGTGGAATGCCGGGGACAATGATCGGAACATGCCCGACATTGGCTCGGGCAACCACGTGGGCTACCTGTGTGTGGAACGCGGCGACGTGGCTGAGCATGCGGTGGCATTGCAGCCAGGCGCAACGCACCGTAAATGGATGACGCTGGCCGTCGATGCGGTTTGAACGTTCCGGTTCTCAGTGCATGTGACAGGCACCCGGCCCATCCGGGTGGCCACATGAACCACATGGACTTGGCATCACAGGCGCCGCCTTGGCAGAGTCCCCTGTCGTTGCAAACACCGACAGCAATTTCTCCAACTTCTGCGATTGGCAGCTTGGACACGCCACCACCGAATCGGTGCGCACCAGCGCTTCAAACTTGTTTCCACAATCGCCACAGGCATATTCGTAAATAGGCATTTCAAACCTTTCGAGGAAATTCTTTTGTTGGACTCAGTTTACTTGCGACAATACGGCACTGACAAATTCTTTCCGTCAGTACATTCAATAAGGAAATTTTAAAATGGCAACTGCGAAAAAGACGACTGCACCGAAGGCTGCAGCACCCAAGAAAGCGGCAACTCCTGCCAAGGCGGCCAAGCCCGCTGCCAAGGCACCAGCAAAGAAACCTGCAGAGTCCAAGACTGCAAAAGCAATTGCAAAGCTGACCGCTAGCATTGCAAAACTGACCGAGCGCAAGAACAAGCTTGGTGCCGAGATCAACACACTGCGTGACCAGCGCACTGCGTTGAAGGCAGCACCTGCCGCCGCTGCTCCGGCTGCAGCACCGAAAGCTGCTGCTCCCAAGAAGGCTGCCAAAAAGTAAGCTGACTCTTTTTGGAAACTAGAAAAGACCCTTCGGGGTCTTTTTTTCTGGTGGCGATCCCTTGATTGCCTTCTCATACTCTGACAATCAACGCGAATGGGAGGCATCGTGGACATCATTCAATTGCAGCAGACCCTCAGAACGTTCGCCGCAGACCGGGACTGGGAGCAGTTTCATACTCCCAAAAATTTGTCGATGGCATTGATGGTCGAAGCTGCCGAGCTTGTGGAGCTGTTTCAGTGGCAGACTCCGCAAGAGTCCCTCGCCACCAGACTGAACCCGGCGCTGCAGATGCGTGTTGGCGAAGAGTTGGCAGATGTCGTGCTCTATCTCCTGCAATTGGCAGACCACACGGGTGTTGATCTGGACCTCGCAGTTGCGGACAAGCTCTCAAAGAATGCCAGGAAGTACCCCAAGCCTGGTGAGAAGGTGACTCCCGTGCCAGACATTCAAATCACGGCACAAACCCATGTGCTGGTGGACTGGGAGAACGTCCAGCCCAAGGATTCCGAGATACGACGCCTGGTGCCAGATGTCACTCATGTCTGGATCTTTCATGGCCCCAATCAATTGCGGGTGGAGGAAAACCAGACGTCGTTTGGCAATGCACTCACGCTGGTTCCAATTTCCCGCGCTGGCAAGAACTCCCTTGATTTTCATCTGAGCTATTACGTTGGCTACATCAGCTCGCGCAATCCGAATGCGCGGTTTGTGGTCATTTCCAACGACCAGGGATACGCCCCCATGCTGGAGCATGCAAAAGTCCTGGGTTTTGCGGCGAGCCAGATTGGATTTGCCAAATCGCGCGCTGCGACGAAGAGGGTGTCTGCAAAGAAAACGCCCGACAAGAAAGCGGGACCCGAGAACAAGCCCGACAAACCGTCTCCAAAGACCACGCCCCAAACCCCGAAAAAAGTCAGCCGGTCGACTGCCACCAAGAAAGCTGCACTGGAGGCACCAACGCTGCCTGCCAAGTCGGCAACGAGAAAACCGACAGTCGCGAAGGCCTCAATTGCTCCAGCGGTCGCAGAGAAGAATGCACCGATCGCGCCAAAAACCAGGAAGACGGGCAGCGCACCAACCGCTTCAGCATCGGTCGCCAAAAAACGGGCTGCGGTACAGACAATTGCAACAGCCCCAATAGATGAGAAAGCCTATGCACACGTGCTGGCCTCTCTTCAAAAATCCAGAAACAAGCCAACGCGCAAAGCCCGCCTATATGGTGCAGTGAAGTCATTGCTTGGCAAGGAAGAAGCCAGTGACGCCACTGTTGAGCGAATCGTCCAAAGGCTTACTGCCGAGGGCCGCCTCACCATCGATGCCAATGGTGCGGTAATCAAGACCCCTTAGGGCGCTGATCCTGCACTTGTGATAGTTACTCCATACACCAACCCGGACGAAGGCACCATGCCAGACAAACACTTTTCCGATTTGCTAAAGGCCCACCGTTCGATCCGACAATTTGAAGACCGTCCGGTGGACTCGGAACTCATCGACCGGATACTGGAGGAATCTCTGCAAGGCTCGTCGTCCAGTGGCAACCTGAACATGGTGTCGGTCATCAAGACACGGGATGCCGAGCGAAAGGCCCGGCTTTACGAGTTGCATTTTGAGCAGCCGATGGTGTTGCAGGCACCGCTGGTGTTGACCTTTTGCGCCGATACATTTCGCACCAGGCAGTGGCTTTCCCAGCGCGGCGCACGGCTGAACTTCGGCAATCTGCTCAGTTACCACGTCGCCTCTTTTGATGCCATCATTCTTTCCCAGACCGTGGCGCTGGCGCTGGAGAGCCATGGCATGGGCATGTGCTACATGGGCACCACGCTGCATTCGATGCAAGAAATCTCTGAGTACCTGGACTGTCCTGACCATTGTCTACCGGTGACCAGCATGGTCGTTGGTTGGCCCGCGGAACAGCCCAACCAACGAGACCGTTTGCCGGGTAAAGCCTGGATTCACAATGAACGCTACCAAAGTCCGAGCGCGCAGGACATCGACCGACTTTTCAAGGACCGTGAGGTCAAGGGCTGGGAACGCTACCGCAGCATGGGGCAAGAGATGATCACGGAAATGGAAGCGCTTGGAATTACATCTTTGGCGCAGTACTACACCAGCGACATGAAATACGCTCCGGATGTATTTGAGCGTGATTCAGCGAAACTGCGGGAGTTGCTGGAGGCCAAGGGATTTCTGCCTTGAACGTTTCAGGACGTCTGCGCCGTCAATCTGACCTTCTGTAGCGCTGCTGCATTGGGGCAACACACTGTTGGGCGATGGCCTGCTGCGCATGTACGATCAACTGACTGCCAGGCTCCAATTGGAAGTCGATCAACTCCGCGCATCCGTCAAACGCATCGATTGAGATGAAGTTCAAGGTGAACCTGCCCAGCAGGTGAAATTCAATACAACCGGTCTTTGCGGAACGCGTCGTGGCACGCTTTGCAGCTTTTCTGGACGTTGTTGACGCTCGTCTTGATGTGATCCAGATCGGTTCCGGTGGCTGCCTGGGCCAGTTCATCGACCACCTGCTGGAATTGCAGTTGCGCCTTTTTGAACTCGTCGGCCTGCTGCCAGACTTTGGCATCGGCCTTGGTGGGTGGGTAGTCGCTGTCGGGCGTGAACAGCGGCCAGGGCTGGGTCGACAGTTTTTGCAGTGACTGTGCCTGCGCCAGAAAGGTAGCCGCGTTGTAGGTTTCACGATCGCGCGCCACCATGCCCATAGGCTCCAGCGTGCGGGTGAATTCCTTGAACACGGCGCGGCGCTTGCTCACGGGCTGATTGGGGTGGTTGTCGGGGGCTTCCTGGCTGCAGCCCGTCAAGGCCACGGTGGCAGCCAGCAGGCTCAGTATTGGGATCAGCAGTCTGGACATGGGTGTTCAATCAAAAAAGTGAGAAAACGCGGTAGCTACAAGCCACGCGGGTATTGGGATTGTCTGCTACGTTATGTAACCACCAAATGGTGCACGCAAAGCCCCTTCGGGGCTGTATTTCGTTAACTTCGTGCGCTCAAGGCAAATGCCTGCGGTGAACCCGTCCATAAGTCGAAAACACCAATCCGACCCCCATCAGGATCAACAATGCCAATGCTGGCGGCAAAACGTAGTACGGTCCATGGCGCGGGCCAACTTGATAGCCACCGTAAAAATCGGGGCCGCGTTGCAGATACAGGCGGAGCAAGCCGTCTGACCCCTGGGCAATTCCACCGGGTGGTATTTTTTCGGAGGGGGTAAGCACGATGCGACCGGTTTGCATGCCAACCGCCAAAACCAGCGAGAGGATGCCTGCCACCAGCCAGGTAACCATCGGTTTGGGGCGCGTTGTCGTTACTGCGTGCACCGAAGCCGAGCCGTAATACAGCAGCATGCCAGCGGATGCGGCCACCAGATTGGTCAAAAAGTCGTTGAAATCGAGGTAGTCGCTGTAGCTGGTGGTAATCCAAAGGTACTGCAGCAGTTCGTCGCCCATACCCATCAGCGTTGTCCAGAATAACACCCGCCCTACCATCCATCGGGTTTTGGCGGGATCCAGCGCTCGCGCCACCAGCCAGGCGAGGAGTGCGTATTGCGGGTAGTGCGCGTATTCATTGGTTGAAAAGGTCAGGTAGCGGTCAATCATGAAGGCGCAAAACAGCCACACTAGCCATAGCCCACCGGTGTACCCAGGTCGGGCACTTTTGCGCAATTGCGAGGCCACCCATCCGGCCAGCGCGAGGCCTGCGGCGATTGAGAGACCTGGTACCAGGTCTGAAAAAGCCATGTGCCCCAGAAAAGTGTCGCGTGCGCGAACCAGCCAGAGTGAAAACTGCAAGTGGGCCAGGCAAACTGCAACGTAGTACGCCATCGCCAGAAACCACCAGACCCAGGCGGGACGGTGGACGTTTGCTGATAACGTTTGCGCTGGCAATATTGTTGTTGTCAAGGTTGTTTTGGTGGCATGCGGTGCTGAGTCCGGGGTCGAATGGCAAAGGGCAGCGGCAGTTCACCGTCAAAACCTGCGCCGGCTTCACTGCGCAGGTTCAGCTGCGACCAAAATCGTGGGCTGGGCCAGGTCGCGTTGTTTCGGCCGCGCTCGCAGGACGCAGGATAACTGTCGCTGCCACCCAAGTCCATGAACAACCCCAGATTCAGAAAACTTTCACGCAGATCGCCCCATCCGCTGATGATGGAGGCACCCAGTGCACGGCAAGCGAGCGTCGCCACCGCATAGTGGTCGTCTCCGCCACCGTCCAAAAACAAGGCCACACTGTTGTCATGCGCGGCGCCAAGACCCAAGTCGCCCAGCGCATAGGAATCATCGCCCCCCTCATCCAGGAAGACACCCACCGAAAAGTCGTGCGCAGCGCCCAGCGAGGTTGAATGACTGACTCGGTAGTGGTCATTCCCGACGCCACGTTTGAGCAGCACACCAGCCCCCTGATGCGCTGAGGCGCCCATGGCATACCAGGCGGCTTCGAAATGATCGTCACCGCCATCGTCCACCAGCAAGCCCAAACCCTGCTGGTAACCCGCGCCTTGCGCGAACACTTGGGCGGTGTATTGGTCATTGCCCGAAAAATCCATCAGGATCCCGATGCCGCCTGCCATCGACCTGGCGTCCAATGCGTCTGCACGAATGCCGCGCCCGGCCCCCTGTCCCATGGAGGTATTGCGGTCCGGCAACTGGGGGGACGGCCGGATCAATGGCAAGTTGTTCAAGGCGTAGAGATCATTGCCCGCAGGGTCCAGCAACACCGCCACACCCAGTGGGCCGGCCGAGCCTTGCGCATGGGTTTGCGCTGTAAATGTGTCGTTGCCCGCACCACTGAGCAAAAGCGCCGACCCGCCAATGGCATGGCCCTGCGCATGGCTACGGGCCACAAACTGGTTGTCGCCGCCCCCGTCAATCAGCAGCGCCACACCAAAAAGGGCCGAGGCCTGGGCTTGTTGGGTGCCTTGGTAATGGTCGTTGCCTTCGGTGTCCCACAAAATGCCATAACCAAGTGTGGCGCTTGAAGGGTCTGCTGCGGGCGCTATGGTGTGGTAACGGTCATTGCCTCCGTGATCGAGTAGCAAACTGATGGGGTGACCGTCATTGCGGGGCAAAAATTCATAATCGTCGTCGCCGCCCACATCCAGCATCAGCAGCGGGTTCCTCAGCTTGTACCGGTTGTTTTGGCCGGTGGTATCCACCGCGATCTGACCCAAGGGGGTGTCCATCGTCCAGGCCATGGGGGTCAACTCTGCCGTGGTAACAAAGCGCTTGAACCGCTCGGCAACCGCCACCAAGTCCAGCATACCGGCCATCAGCGCCTCTCGATCCAACAGCGGCAGCAGTTGTCGGTAGTCCGGCTCGTCAAAGAGCTGAATGTCCCCGTCCAGCGCCTGACGGCGCAGCAGCGTCGGTGTCGCATCAGCGGGAATTCTCGCCAAAGCCCGTCGCAAAAATTGGTGCGACTGGCCCATCGTTGCCAGCACCATGGCAATTTCAAACCGAAAGGGATCGGGCAATTGCGCCTGATCAGGCACTACGATGGACCAAGTGCCGGGAGGCTTGGCCAGTGGTGCTATCCAGGTCAGGCTGGCCGCCAGCGGGTCAGCCGATGCGCGCAGTCTTGCTTCAAGCGCAACCAAAGCAGTTTCTGGCGAGCGATCCACACGTAGACCTGACACGGCACCTGTCAAACCGATCAGTGCGTGTGGTGATGCCAGCACCTCGTTGTAGGACTGCGCCAGCATGCCAACCCGGTAGGGGGCTTCCAGTGGTTGGGCCATCGTGTGGCGAAACAAAGGCAACTGCTGATCCCGCGTAGGTGATGCCGCCCGGTACACCTTGTCCGGTGTGATGTCTTCGCCTGTGACCCCCGCCAACTTCAAGAGTTGGGACAAAGGCGCGTTGTGCCGGGTCTCGGCCCAACTGATAGATGTCGTGCAAACGGCGAGGAAT
>CAJBVC010000227.1 GCA_903958915.1 uncultured beta proteobacterium | reverse complement strand
GATGAGTGGTCGCGTCGTTTGCAAGTCGAATTGAGTGAATGGTCACTGGAATTGCATGAACCGGTGCCGGAAGCAGCGGTCACTTTGGCGCATTCATTGGGAGGCAGTTCAGCAACCGTGGGGTTTGTGGCGCTTTCGGAGATGGCGCGCACTTTGGAGCATGCCCTGCAGCATGTGCAATTGCACCGGCAAGGCAGGGCCGAGCACGCGCTGGTGTTTGTCAATGCGGCCGAAGATATTCGGCGCCTGCTGCACCAGTTCGCTGCGGGCTTCCTGAAGGAGCCCAACGCTACGCTGCTGCAGGAACTGCGTGCCATCATTGACGAAGAATTTGCAGACGTTGCACCAGACAATGTGCCAGACGATGCGTCGGAAGTTCTGGCAGACCTGGATCTGGAGCCGCCCGTTGACGAGCTTGACTCGGGCGCTGTAGTCGATGTGCAGGACATGGTCGATACGCAGGTGCCGCAGGAGTTGCTGGCCGCTTTGATGCCGGTACCGACGGCTAATCTGGAGGTGGCTCCCGCGCCACTGACTCTGGTGGATGCCCATGATGAAGACATCGATGCCATTGATCACCTGGATGTTGACCTTTTCCCCATCTTCGAAGAAGAGGCCGCGGAATTGCTGCCGCAACTCGGCGGTGCATTAAGGCAGTGGGTTGCGCGCCCGGATAACCTGAGTGCTCGCAGTGAAGTGCTACGCCTGCTGCATACGCTCAAGGGCAGTGCCCGGTTGGCGGGTGCCCTGCGGCTGGGAGAAATGTCGCACCGCATGGAGTCCAGCATCGAGCACATCGGGTCGGAAGACTTGCAGACAGTGCAGATTGAGCCGCTGTTGACCCGTTTCGACGCGTTGCAGACCAATTTTGAACAGCTTGGGGCGGTATCAGAACCCTCGGCGGTTTCCGTCGCGGGTCAAGTTCCCAACGACACTGCCGCAGAAGACGAAGCTGCTGCTACGACAGCCGTACTGTCCGTGGAGCGCGCTGCGGCATCGGCAGTGGTGCAGCTGCGCCACGGTAGCAACCAGTCGGTTCGGGTGCGCTCGCAATTGCTCGATCGCCTGGTCAACCAGGCTGGCGAAGTCATGATCACGCGCTCGCGCATGGATGCGCGGCTGTCCCAGTTCCGCGCGTCACTGGGTGAGCTTGGTGGCAACCTTGACCGGTTGCGCCAGCAACTGCGTGACGTCGAAGTGCAGGCCGAGTCGCAGATGCAGTCCCGCCTGGCGCAGACCAAAGACACGTCGCAGTCATTCGACCCGCTCGAGTTTGACCGCTTCACGCGCTTGCAGGAATTGACCCGGATGATGGCCGAGTCGGTCAACGATGTGGCTACGGTGCAGCGTAATTTGCAGCGCGCTGTCGAGGGAACCGAAGACGATTTGATTGCCCAGGGCCGCCAGGCGCGTGAGTTGCAGCGTGATCTGCTACGAACGCGGATGGTGGAGTTTGAGGCCATCTCTGAGCGCCTTTACGGTGTCGTACGGCAGGCCGGAAAGGACACCGGCAAGCAGGTGAGGCTTGACATTGTGGGCGGTTCCATTGACATGGACCGTGGCGTGCTGGAGCGCATGGCACCTGCTTTCGAACACCTGTTGCGCAACTCGGTGGCCCATGGGATTGAAGCCGCTGCGGTGCGCGAAGCTGCGGGCAAGCCGACGATGGGTACCATCACCATCCAGGTCAGCCAGGTCGCCAATGACGTATCCGTGGCATTCAGTGACGACGGCGGTGGCCTGCACCTCGATCGGATACGCGCCAATGCCATCGCCAAGGGCTTGCTGCCAGCAGGCGCAGCGTTGTCGGATGAGGAAGCGGCCAGCTTGATCTTCGCACCAGGATTTTCGACTGCGGACCAGGTCACCGAAGTGTCGGGGCGGGGCATCGGCATGGATGTGGTGCGTTCCGAAGTGAATGCGCTGGGAGGACGTATCGAAACCACAACCCGGAAGGGCAAGGGGGCCACGTTCAAACTGGTGCTGCCATTGACCACTGCGGTGACCCAGGTCGTGATGTTGCGTATGGGGGAGTTCACCATTGGTGTGCCTTCGAACCTCATGGAAACCGTGTTGCGGGTGCCGGCCAAGGATCTCGACGCCGCCTACCTGGCCCAGGCGTTTCAATTCGGTGGTGAGTCACTGGCTTTTTACTGGGCGGGTGCACTGTTGCAGGTTTCGGCGCGCAGCAATGAAACCCAGACCAAGACCCTACCGGTGGCCGTTTTTCGCAGTGCGGGTCAACGGCTGGCATTGCACGTGGATGAAGTTTTGGGTAACCGCGAGGTCGTGGTGAAGAATCTGGGCCCACAGCTCGGACGCCTGCCCGGACTGGCGGGGGTTTCGGTGCTGGCATCCGGTGCCGTGGTGTTGATTTACAACCCGGTGGCGCTGGCCTCCGTCTATGGTGAACAGGCGCGTCAGTTGCGTAGCGTGATCCCCAGTGACGGTTTGGTCGCAGGCGCAACGGGAGGAGTGCCTGCGGGCGATTCCGGCATGTTGACCGCAGTCAATCAGGTGCCACTGGTATTGGTCGTAGACGACTCCATCACCGTGCGCCGTGTGACCCAGCGCCTTCTCAAGCGCGAAGGTTACCGGGTCACGATGGCGGCCGACGGTTTGCAGGCGCTGGAGAAACTGCAGGAAGAACTGCCGGCGGTGGTGTTGTCGGATATCGAGATGCCACGCATGGACGGTTTTGATCTGGCCCGCAATATTCGCGGTGATGAACGTCTGCGCGGGTTACCCATCATCATGATCACGTCCCGCATTGCGGAGAAACACCGTGAGCATGCCAAAGAGTTGGGCGTGGACCATTACCTGGGCAAGCCCTATTCCGAGGACGAATTGCTGGGCCTGGTGCGTAGTTATTGCTTTGCTGCGCAGGACGCCTAGTACTAGGATTGTTTTTTCACCACGGCATAACGCGCAAGAGTCTCGGCGCGGGCTTGGGCGTGATCAACCATCGGAAGCGGGTAATCGCGTCCCAGCACAATCCCGGATGCCGCCAGGTCCACTGGCTTGGCCAGCCAGGGCGCATGGATGCTGCGCGCATCCAGCGCTGCTAATTGGGGCAGGTAACGGCATATGAACTTCCCCTGTGCATCGCATTTTTCGCTTTGGCTTACCGGATTGAAAATGCGGAAGTAGGGCTGGGCATCACAGCCACTGGAGCTCACCCACTGCCATCCACCATTGTTCGATGCGAGTTCAAAGTCGTTGAGCTTCTCGGAAAAATAGCGTTCACCCCAGCGCCAGTCAACACCTAGATGCTTGACGAGAAAGCTGCCGGCCACCATGCGCAACCGGTTGTGCATGTAGCCGCTCTGGTTCAGCTGGGCCATGGCCGCGTCCACCAGCGGGTATCCGGTGCGACCCTCACACCAGGCCAGGAACCGCTGCTCGGCGAGTGTCCCGGATACCCATTGAATTCGGTCGTACTCCGGCTTGAAGGCGGCGCCGACCACGTGTGGGAAATTCGCCAGAATCTGGAAATAGAAATCGCGCCATGCCAGTTCGCTCAGCCAAACGGATGCGCCGGCGCTGCCCTGCAGGTGCCGCTGCAG
>CAJBVC010000226.1 GCA_903958915.1 uncultured beta proteobacterium | reverse complement strand
GCGAGAGATGGCGGATGCCCTGCAACTGGCACTCCAGGGGTGGCCCGACAGCCATGCAGCGCCGCCTGACGCCATCGCCATCATTCGCGGTGGTGGTGCAGTCAATGACCTGGCGTGGCTCAATGACTACGTTCTGGCGCGCCTGATCTGTGACAGCGGCATCCCCGTGCTTACCGGTATCGGTCACGAGCGCGACACCACGGTGCTGGATGAAGTGGCGCACACCCGGTTCGATACGCCCAGCAAAGTTGTTGCCGGGATCGAGCAGGTGGTGGTTCAGCGGGTGCGCGAGGCGAGCGCACATTTCGAGCAACTGATGCACCGTGCAGCTTACGGCGCCCAGTCCATGCGGGGTTCCATTGCTGCGCTAGAGGCAAGCGTTCAGGCCGAAGCCAGGCGGCATTTGGCGCGCTCCGTGGAGGTGGATGCCTGGATGCATGGCATTCTGCAGCACATGCGTCGGGATATCGGACAGACGACAGGTATGGCCGACGATGCCTTGAACGCCGTCGTGACCTTGGCCGACTCGCACCTGCGTGATGGTGCCATCCGCGCACAGGCGCTGATGCGCGAGATCGCGGGCCAGGGCCCCGACAAGACATTGCGTCGCGGTTTTGCCCTGGTGCGCGATCAGGCCGGAAAGCCGATTACCCGCGCCAGTGAAACGCACGGGCCAAAGCCCATCAAGATCGAGTTTCATGACGGCACTGTGGTAGCAGTGCCGTCATCACAACCTTAAGGAATTCCCATGGCCACCAAAACATTCAAAGAAGCCTACGGTGTGTTGCAGCGCCACGCGCAGACTTTGCGCGACCAACAGGAGCCCAACATCGACGATCTGCTGACGATCGTGACGCAGTCTGTGGACGCCTACAAGGTCTGCAAGGAGCGCATCGATGCGGTGGAGAAGGCGCTGGACAAGGCGCTGGGCGAGGCTGGGGCTGTCGCGAAGAAATCCAGTCGCGCACCCAAGGCGGCTCTCCCGGCAACGCCAGATGCTGAAAACGGAGACATCCCGTTCTGATCACTCCGGCGCGGGGTCCGCGCCTGCCACCGAACGTCAGTCACAACGCGCCAGCGGGCTTGCGTTGCGGCTGCTGCGCCAAGCGGGTCAAAAGAAATCCGCTTCGTGTGAGTCATCCACAACTTCAACCAGGTCACCACTGGCAACGAGTTCGGTGTAGCTGCGCACTTGATTGCGACCATTCCCTTTGGCAAAGTAAACGGCCTTGTCGGCACGATCGAAACCTGCTCCGGGGGTATCGTCGGCCATCAACGGCGCGTAGCCGATACTGATGGTGATATGGCCAACCTGGGGGAAGTCGTGTTGCTCCACCCGAAGGCGGAAGCGCTCCAGCGCTGACTGAGCGTCGTTCGCGTTGGTACAACGCATGAGTACGACAAACTCTTCGCCACCGAACCGATAGAGCTGGTCGTTGAACCGAAAGCTCAGACGCATCAACCGTGCGATCAGAACCAGAACTTCATCGCCGATGAGGTGCCCAAACCCGTCATTGACGCGTTTGAAATGATCGATATCCAGCACTGCCAACCAGTAGGAGCCGCCACGCGCGTGGCGTCGATCAGGCTGCTCCATTTCAAGAAAATGTGCGTCGTGCATCGATGCCTTGATAAACGCACCATCAAAGGTCTTGCGGTTGAGCAGTTCGGTCAATGAGTCCTTCTCGCCGTAATCGAGCAACCCCTGGACGTTAAGAAATATTCGCAGAATGTTGGTGACCAGGTGTTCGCTCTGCGCATCCATCGCGACTGGTGTCTGGAACTCGAGAACGCCTTCAACCTTGCCTTGCTGCCCCAGCGGAAAAATAGTCAGCGAAGGCGACCCAGGCTCACGCTGAATTTCGCCACCCATCAGGCAGGTCTGACGGTCGGGATAGTCTTTCACGTTCGGGAGCGTATTGAAATCGACCCAGACCCGGTCCCGGCTCGGAACCTCCTGACCTGCTTCCAGCGTGGCACAGTTTTGCCACCGCTGATCACCCAACTCACCGACCACCCGCAACAGGCGCACTGCCTCCAGTTCGCCATGTACAACATTCACCAGCAATTTCACCAACGCAAAGTCCAGTGCCTCGCGATCACGCAAACTGCTCAGGTCGGCCAACTTTTGGACAAGATCAATCATTGAGCAAGTGTAGCGGTACAGAAGCGCAATCTTGGGCGCTCTGTGCAAGCGTGTCTGCGTAACCGGCTCTATCATGGAGGCATTCACAGGGTCAACACCATGCCAACGAAAGCTGTCTCTACAAGGTCTATGCGCGCCGCACGGTCCACTGCGCTTGTCACCGGCGCATCGTCCGGCATTGGCGAAGCGCTCGCCCACCGTTTTGCGGCGGAAAATTTTGATCTGGTACTGGTGGCGCGCAGTGCAGACAAGCTTGGGGCGGTAGGCGACACTCTCACCGCGAAGTATGGCGTGGCGGTGCGGGTCGAGTCCTGCGATTTGTCGCGTTCCGGAGCTCCCGCCAAGTTGGCGGAAAGACTAAAGGACACTTCGATTGACGTGCTTGTCAATAACGCGGGCGTGCTGGAGCAGGTCAAGTTCATCGAGATTTCGCCGCAGCGCCACCAGGCCATCATTGACCTCCACATTACCAGCCTGACCGCCATGCTTTTGCACTTTGTGCCGCCGATGGAGCAACGTGGGCAAGGCCGGGTGCTCAATGTTGCTTCTGTTGGTGCATTTCAG
>CAJBVC010000225.1 GCA_903958915.1 uncultured beta proteobacterium | reverse complement strand
GGCTTGACAGAGCTTTTGCAGCACCGCGGCGGCATGGAAGTTGTTGGAGCGACTGGAGACCCCAAAAGTGTGGTCTCGATGTTGCGGTTACATCAGCCCGACTTGATGATGCTTGATTTGCGTCTGGCTGAAACCGATGGCTTGAGTCTCCTACGGCAAATTCGTGCGGAAGGACTGGAGACCCCAGTCATCATTTTGACCATGAGTGATAGCGAAGACGATTTGTCCTCGGCTTTGCGCGCAGGCGTGCGCGGGTATTTACTCAAGGATATGGAACCAGAAGAAGTCATTGATTCGATTGCCAGAGCCGCCAAGGGTGAAATGGTGGTCGCGTCCAATATGACACTCAAACTGGTGCAGATTCTGCAAACAGGTCCCAAAGGTTCGGTAATGGGAAGCCTCGTGGCCTCATTGACAGAACGCGAACGCGAAGTACTGCACCATGTAGCGCGCGGTAAAAGCAACAAAGAGATCGCAAGAATTCTTGACATTAGCCACAACACGGTCAAGTTACATGTCCGCCATATTCTCGATAAACTCAACCTGCGGTCTCGCGTTGAAGCGGCAGTATTTGCCTTTGAATATGGCGCATCGCCCGAGGGCGTGCAGGCAGCCAGCGACAGTTCCCATCGGGGTCGATCTTGATGCCCGCACACCCAAGCATGATAAGTTGCACAAACTCAAGTCATTGATCAAATTGCGCACTTTGAGGGGCATTGGCAAACCAACTCAATTCGGAATGCAACAGCACTACGTCCCCAACAATGGTCAGGCAAGGTGATCTCAACCCCGCTTGGGCAACGCGTACAGCAATGTCGGCCAATGTACCTATGACCACTTTCTGTGACGCAATGGTTGCGTCTTGTACGACTGCCACGCTAAGGCCTGGACTCGCACCATAGTGCATCATTTGTTGGGTGATCTCGGCAAGCCCCCCAAGACCCATGTAAATAACTACGGTCTGGTGGGGCCTTACCAATCCCTTCCAGTCCATATTGGTGGACCCATCCTGCAAATGCCCTGTCACGAAAGTACAGCTTTGTGCATAGTCTCGATGGGTCAAAGGAATACCCGCATAGCTGGACACCCCGGACGCCGCTGTCACTCCCGGTACAACTTCAAACGAAACACCACTGGCCACAAGGGCCTGCAACTCTTCGCCACCACGCCCAAAGATAAATGGATCACCTCCTTTGAGGCGAACGACATGCCGGTGTTCAGTTGCCAGCCTCACCAACAAACTGTTAATTTCTTCTTGTGGCAAAGTATGGTTGTTGCGGTGCTTGCCGACGCAAATTCGCAACGCGCTTGTGCCAACAAAGTCCATCACTGCCTTGGACACCAAATGGTCATAGACCACCACATCAGCCAGTGCCAGCAACTTTGCGGCGCGCAGCGTCAGCAGTTCGGGATCGCCGGGTCCAGCTCCCACCAGGTACACACGCCCGGGCGGTGCAACTAAATTCGTCGCAAGGCTCAATGGACACGTCCTTTGGACGCGCAGCCACCCGATGCACAAGCGCCGCTGCCACAGCCAGAAGACTTCACAGCCGCAGAAGCACCCAAGTTGTCGCCAAAGATGAATTGAAAATCGCCAGGTTCCAGCTCGACAAAGTCGAGTGTCGTTGTGGCCAGCAGTTCCTGGGACTGGTCGGCAATCACTACAGCAATGCCATGCAGGTCGAGTTTCATGTCTTCGTCGCATGGTTCATCAAATCCCATGCCGTACTGCAATGTACCGTCGGTCTCCAGTCGTGCGGCGACCCGAAGCGCCAAATCCTGCGTGTCGCTCTGCGCCGCAGACTTGCGAATCTGCTGTGCTGCGGCTGGTGTCAAATTAAACATACGTTACTCCTGCTGGTCATCAATGTTCGCCTTTGGTTTTCATCAATCCCGCCAATCGATTGCCTTGCTTCTGCGGTCCACCAATCGGAAAAAGATCGTGTAAATGGTGATTGTTGCCGCGATCCGGGCCCCATACTCGAGAGAAGTATTTGATCATTGTGCGGACCTGGGCCTGTACCCGGTGCGCCTCGTAATGCGATCGGAGAAATTCCAGTACCTCCCAATGTGCTGGCGTCAACACCAAATCTTCGGCCGAAGCCTGCGCGATTGCAAAGGCCGGTGACCAATCGTCGGTGGTACGCAAGTAGCCCTCGCTGTCTGTGAGCACTGGCGTGCCTTGAATCCACAGTGTCTTCGTGAACTCGGGGAGCGATGCGCCCAGTGCATCACGATGTGCACGAACGAATTTGACAAACTGTGTTGCCCATCGAGAACCGGCATTGTCTCGAAGATGGGTATACGATGCTACAACGTTGCGGTACACCAGCCCGTCGTTCACACCATCAACACCATGGCCACGCGCAACGCGGTAGGCGAACTTCAGATCGGTGTCGGTATTCTCCAAACACGAATAATGAAACTCGTGACCGCGCAAGGACGCCGCGCCATCCGATGCTACCGGCAACCATGGCGCATCTCCGGTGGCTTCCAATTGCACATAGCCCCGGCCAATGGGTCGATCGTGCATCACGACATCGGTCTGCAAGGCACCCACCATCTTAAAGGCCTGACCTTTCCACTGCAAAGTGCGCGCCAAGTACATCAACCCACCACACTCGGCATAAACAGGCATATCCGCCTCAATTGCATTCCGGATACTATTGCGCATGGATGAATTGGCCTGCAACTGAGGCATAAACATCTCCGGAAATCCACCGCCGATAAATAACCCATCCAAAGCAGGCAACGTGCGGTCTTGCAAGGTGTCGACCATCACCAACTCGGCGCCCGCCTGCTCGAGCGCAAGCAGGTCGTCTGGATAATAAAAACCAAACGCCTTGTCGCGAGCTACGCCGATCCGAACACATTTCACCGATTCGGAGGGCGTCGAATTTTCCTCATTTTGAGGGCGGTGCACGACAGAACTGGCAATTGCGAAAACTCTCTCTACATCCACGTGCTCGGCGATAGCCTGGCCCATCACCTCCACTCGGCTCATCGCGTCATCCTGCTCATGACTCGGCATCAAACCAAGGTGGCGCTCAACCACGGCCAGTCGCGGATCGTGACCGATAGCACCGACGACGGATACATCGGTGTAATGCTCAATGACAGCCCGCAACTTTGACTCATGCCTAGATCCACCCAACTGATTCAGGATCACACCGGCGATTCGAATGCGTGCATCGAATGCCTGGTATCCGAGAATCAAAGGCGCAATGCCACGCGTCATTCCCCGTGCGTCGAGAACCAGCACCACCGGCAGGTCGAGCAGATGCGCGAGCGCTGCATTGCTATTGCTTCCGTCGAGTGCCAGTCCGTCATAGAGACCTTTGTTCCCCTCCACAATGCGAACATCGGCACCGCCGGAATGCATTGAAAAACATTGCGCCAGTTGTTCGGGACCCATAAGGTACGAGTCGAGGTTAAAGCAACTGCGTCCACTCGCCAGACGCAACCACATCGGATCAATGTAGTCGGGCCCTTTCTTGAAGGGCTGCACCACTTTACCCATGGTTGTGAGAGCTGCGCACAGTCCGACCGTGACAGTGGTCTTTCCAGAAGACTTGTGTGCAGCGGATATCAGGAGCCGGGGCATGCAACTGGCCTTTTATGCGCGAAGGGCGACAGAATCCTCGACCTGCACACCAATCTGATCGAAACGTGCGGGCAAAAAGCACAACACCCTGAGCGCCAGCGTGACGATGAGAGCGGTGATTGCCAAGCCTGCGAAGCCCAGCATCCACTCTGGCCAGGTGGGCGCGTAGGAATGCACAACACCATCGTAAAAACTGCTACTGACTTCACGACCAGGGAACAGCACGATGGGGAACGCCTGTCCGCCAATAATGGTCACATACATTTGAAAAAACCCACCCAGTACTACCAAGCCGGCGCTCAGCGCAAAGCGTGCGCGAAGTTGACCAATTCGTGGGTGCATCAGCAGGACCATGGGCGCTATGCCACCAAACAGCACTTGCCCCAGCCAAAACATGCCGGTGTAAATGCCACCCTCCACTAGAAGAAATAGCTCGAAGGCTTGGTGTTTCGCGAAATAGAGGTTAGTAAGGTGGTAGACCAGCAAAAAGTACAGTGTTGCCGCGATGAAAATGACTTGCAAGCGTGCCAACTTGGCTATCAACACATCTTGCAAAGCCTGCGCACTCAAACGACTGATCCACGTCAGCGTGAGTCCAAACACGGCAAAACCGTAACTCAGTGAGAGCGCAATGAACAGTGGTGCCAATAGTGCCGAATCATAGGCCTGACGCGCCACCAGAAAGCCGAAAATGGAACCAGTACCAGTGGTGAGCGCCATTCTCCAAATGAACGCCACCATCCCGGCAGCAGGCGTGAAGGAATTCATACGACGCTCCATCAGTGTCCACAAGTACAGTGCGACAAGCGCCATAAAGCCGGTATACAAAAAGATATTCCAGGTGAAAATGGACTTGAAATTGAAGTGGGTCATGGCCACGATCAGGCGCTCGGGGCGCCCCAAATCCAGCATCAATACGCTGAGGCCGCCGATCAATAGTGCTAACGCCAGCAAACCCGACAAAGGAGCCAGAGGTTTAAATTCTGTTTTTCCAAATACCGACGCCATCGACGCCACATTGAGCGCACCCGATGCAGCGACGACAAGAAAAACCGCAAATACATGGGGCAAACCCCAAACAATCTGGTTGGTCATGCCTGTGACCACGTGGCCATAGTGTTCCATGCGCCACACTGCACCCAGCCCCAGCGCCACCAGCAACATCAGAACGCCTAGCCATACCATGTAGCCTGTGCCTTGGATATTCAGAGAACGCAGTGATACTTTCATGGATTAAACCTCAGAGACTCACACACCCGAGTACCGGACACCCGTGTTTAGATTCAGGTCTTCGCGTATCTGGCGGGATGGGTAGCTTGCAACACGCCGTGCAATTTCCGAGCTGGCGTCATTCAAATCGCCAAACAAGATGGCAGAGTGTCCGGCAGATGCGCAGGCACTTACACAAGCGGGGCTTTCGCCCTGGTCAACTTTATGGACGCAGAATGTACAGCCCTCCGCCGTGCCCTTGCCACGGGGTATGTTGGCCTTTTGTTGCGTTAAGGGTTCGTGCACAAAGGAACGTGCCTGGTACGGACACGCCATGATGCAGTAACGACATCCAATGCAGGTGTGCCGATCAACCAGAACAATTCCGTCCGGACGCTTGAACGATGCACCAGTTGGGCACACGTCTACACAGGGGGGCTCAGCGCAGTGCTGGCACATCATCGG
>CAJBVC010000224.1 GCA_903958915.1 uncultured beta proteobacterium | reverse complement strand
TGTGTGCGTAGACCGTTGGCCAGACTGCTGCTGGTCAGATAGTCGCGCGGCAAGAGGTTACTGGCGCTCAGGCGCAACTGGGTGGCGGGGTTGATGGTCCAGACCACAAAGGCGTCGGCAATGACTTTTTCGCTGACCCAACTGGTCTGGATGTCGCTCAGTGTCAGTGCGTACGACGGCGTGTAGTTGACGCTGGCGCCTATGCTGAACGGCCAATCTCGCAGCCGGTAGTCGGCACCGATATTGGCGGTGCCGCGCGGCTGCCCTTCCAGCCGGTTGTCGGGGCCAGGAACGCCCTCGACGCGGGAGTCAAACAGGCTCACGTTGGTACGCAGCGAGACCGGCAGGGCGTCGTCCCACAACTCATCGAGGCGAAACTTGGCTTCCAGTTCCAGCCCGTAGGTCACCGCGTTGCCCACATTCTGCGGGCGCGAGACCCATCGCTTCTGGTCCGACCACGACACGTCTTCCAGCGCAATGGTGCGACGCATCAGGTCGCTGATGTTGCGGTAGAAGACATTGGCACTGAGCAGGCCGCCCTTGGTGAGGTAGTGCTCGTAGCCCAGTTCCAGGCCGCTGGCCAACTCCGGGCGCAGATCGGGGTTGCCGGCGCGGTCGGGGCTGCCAATCTCGTTGGCCCCGGTGGGGAATCGCTGCGACAGCGACGGCCGCGCGATCAGGTCCTGCAAGGTGGCTGCCTTGTAGCTGCGCGTCAGGCTGGCGCGCACCTGGTCGCGGCTGTTTTCGGTGGGGCGCCAGGTGGCGTGGAACAGTGGCGTTGTCACGCTGCTGAAGTTGTTGGCCTGGTAGTTCTCCCGGTCGCTGGTGGTGCGAATGCCTTCCCAGCGGATGCCGGCGTAGGCTGAAATCTGCTTGATGATGTTCCACTCGTCCTGCACGTAGCCCGCCATTCGCAGCGTGGCAGCGCTCAGGTCGTCACCGAATTCATTGAGGATGGGCAAACCATCCTGCAACGTGGTACGTGCCTGGTTGCGCTGGTTGCTGTCGAGCTCCAGTCCACCCACCAAGCTGTGCTCATTGGCCAGTTGGTGCCACAGTTTGGCGTTGAGCGTACTGCTGTTTTCGCGCGTGGTCGACTGATCGTCGGTAGACCGTGACGGCTGGCCTGCGGTTGAGTATTCCTGGCGCGCGGATCGGCTGTCGTTGGTGCTCACCCCCGCGCCGCCTCGTAACTCGGTGCGGGTGGAGTCGCTCAGACGCTTTTGCCACTGGGCATTCACGCGCAGGGTGCCAAAGCTGCCAGTGCCTTCGCTCTGGTAGCTGCCGTAGGGCTGCTCGATGGCGCCGCCGGGTGCCTGCACCAAGGTCCGATACCCCCTGGATTTGCCCTCGGAGAACACAACAAACGGCATCAGTGCCAGCGTCTCGCCCTCGCCCAATTTCATCTGCACGCGTCCATTGAGGTGCAGGCCGTCGCGCTCTTCCACGTTGGCACCCGTTTCACGCTGGTCCAGCACGATGGTATTGCCCGGAGCATCCACCCAGCGCGTGCGGCTGTCGGCATCGTCCTGGCGGTTGGTGTGCATGGCCGACACGGTGAAGGTGTAGTCGGTGTCCTGCGACGCCTTGTCGTTGCGCGTCCACGAAACCACCGGCGAGGCGCGCCCGTTTTCCAGGCCCACCCCGGCGCGAAACTCGTTGAGTTTGCGCTTGAGGGCCTCTTTCAACACCACATTGATGGTGCCTGCCACTGCCCGTGCACCGTATTCGGCCGTCGGAGCGCGCAGGATTTCAATGCGTTCCACCTGATCGGGTGGGATGTCTCCCAGGTTGTAGCCTGGCCCCATGCGCTCGCCATTGACGAGCAGTTGGGTGTAGCCGCCACCCATGCCACGCATGCGCACGTCGCCGCCACCGCGCCCGGGGCGGCCGCCTTGCGTGACGCCGGGAAGACGCTTGAGTACTTCGGCCACCGAACTGTCGCCATAGCGCTCGATTTCTTCCTTGCCGATGATGATTTTCGAGGCCGTGGACGCGCGGCGTTGCTCGGTGTCGTTGGCGGTGCCGATCACTTCGACTGGTTTCAGGGTGGTGGTTTCCTTGCTGTCCTTGCTTTTCACCGGGGCGGCGGCTGGGGCATTGGCGGGCTTTTCCTCCGGTGTCGCCGAAGTGGCGGGTGTGCCTTGGGCCAGGATCGAGGTGGCAAATGCACTAGCGATCAGCATGGCCAGGCACGTGCGGGCCAAGGGAGCGATAGGGGTGTTGGATGCGGTGGGCATGGTGGTTGCAATTCAGATTACGCCGGCCACTGGAGCATTCCGAGTGAGCCGACGTTGCCGGGAATTGTAGGAGCCCGGCCTGTGTCAGTCGTGGTCGGACACCCGTTTGCGCTGCACCTTTACATTACTTCGCTCCGCCTTGGTATCCAGACGCTTGAGCTGCGAACTGCGGGTGGGTCTGGTGCGCTTGCGGGGCTTGGGCGGCACGGCTACACCATCCACCAGCGCCTGTAAGCGTCCCATTGCCTCAAGCTTGTTCTGCTCGAGGCTGCGGCTGGTCTGGGCCTTGATGACCACCACGCCGTCCTGCGTAATGCGCTGGTCGCTGCAGGCAAGCAGGCGTTCCTTCACTTCCTCGGGCAGTGAGGATGCGGCGATGGCATAACGTAGATGGACCGCGTTGGAGACCTTGTTGACGTTTTGGCCCCCTGCGCCCTGGGCGCGGATGGCGGTGAACTCGACTTCGTCTTCAAGAACGGGAAACAGGGGGTCTGGCATGGTGCGCAATCAACATTTGGGCGCAATAGTAGGTGATCAGGATCCACAGCGAGGACAGCGGCACTGGGGTGACGAACTTGTTGATGGCAATCAGCGCGTCGCTCACCATGAAAATGTAGGTGCCGAGCGCCACCCAGCGTGAAGCGGCATCACCCAATACGGTAGCGCGCCCGATGGCCTGGGAGACCATGAGAGAAATCACGGTCACATACGCTGCCACTGCCACTTTGAGAATGGGGTCCCCCAGTCCGGGCAGGACGATGGCGTACATGGCCGCGCCCACGGCAAACACCGCAGCCATGGCTGTGCGGTTTGGGAACCAGCCCAGACCCTGTCGAAACAGTACGATGTAGAAGACATGGGCCACGAGAAAAGAAGCCAGGCCCGGGATGAACTGGTCTGGCGGCATCAGAAACACGTCGCCCGCCAGCGAAAATGCCAGAGCGATCGCCAGTAATACATCAAATCGGCCTATGGCGCCCGTCTGGCGTGCGCGGGAAGCTACAAAAATAATAGCGAACACCATGGTCATGGGTTTGGACAGATTGGCCAGCTCCACCATGCCAATCGCGCCTAACGTGGCCAATGCGCCGCTTTGTAGCGTGAGTACCTCCAGTGCGTGCAACCGGCCCTGCAGGAAGAGGCCGAGCGCCCACATGCTGGCAGACAGCGCACCCACCCACAGGGCGGCCTGGCCCAGGGTCATGGTGTCGGCGTACCAGAGAAACAGGGAAACCGCGCCCAGCGCGAGTACAAACTGCAGCGACGCAAACCACTGCTGCACAGCGCTCAAGGGCGGGTCGAAGGTGGTGACCTGGTCCAGCCGGAATGCCGGCTTGGGCGTGCTTTGCGCAAGATCCGCCGGCTGCCATCCCGGTGGCATCAGCCAGACCTTGAGTTTGTCGTTCCAGTTCTGCGTTTTCCAGCTATCTTTGGCCAGCGCCCAGTACACCTCCAGATTGGCCCAGATCGGATCCCAGCTGTTGAGTGCGCCGCGGGTGCCGTAGACGCAGGGGTTGTTGTCGTCTTCTTCCTTGAAACTGCCGAATATGCGGTCCCAGATGATCAGGATGCCTCCATAGTTTTTGTCGATGTAGTCGTCGTTGACGGCATGGTGGACCCGGTGGTTGCTGGGTGAGCAGAACCAACGGTCAAACCAGCCCAGTTTGCCCACCTGCTCGGTGTGTACCCAGAACTGGTACAGCAGGTCGATCATGGCCACAATGCCAAACACCAGCGGCGGCACACCGGCCACCGCCATCGGCAGGTAAAAAATCCAGCCAAAGAAAGAGCCGGTGGAGGTCTGGCGCAGTGCGGTGGAGAGGTTGTAGTGCTGGCTCTGGTGGTGTACCACGTGCGAGGCCCAGAACAGCGCCACGGTATGCCCCAGCCGATGGTTCCAGTAGTAGCACAGGTCGTAGAAGATGAGCGCCAGCACGACGCCCACCCAGCCACTCCAGAAGTTGGTGTCGGGATACAGCGCAACCGCAGCAAACACCAGTGTGTAAATTCCCACGCCCACCAGTTTGGTGAGCACGCCGCTGAGCTGGCTGAGAATGCCCAAGCTGATGCTGTTGATGGCGTCGTTGAGCCGATACGGGCGTTGTCCGAACGTACGGCTAATGGAACGGCGGCTCCAGGCAAACTCGAGCACGATCAGCAACAGGAACACGGGGGTGGCGAAAACGATGACTTTGCTCATGCTGTATTTTCGCAGAGCAAGTGCTTTGTGAAATGCGGGGCAACCCTATGCGCCTGGGCGGCAATGCGCTCTAGACCAGTGCGGTTGCTCAATCGGGCGAGCGCGGTCCGGTATAGACCACATCCCGCGCTTGCGACTGGCTGAGAAAACTTCGGTTGATCTTCTGCAGCGTGCCGTCCTTCTGCAGTGCCACAAGGAGCGCATCCCAGTTGCTGGCCTGAGTGGCTGTGAACGACTTGCGCGACAGGATGAGTGCGCCAATCGACATTTCATCGTTGGGAGCCCAGTCGCGTAGCACCACATTGTTCTGCAGGTAGTCCTCCGACAGGTACTGCCTGAAAACAATGGGCTGGCTGAAGATTGCGCCCACGATGCCTTTGTCGAGCAGCTTCAGGTTCTCGGCAATGTCGGCCGCTTTCACCACGCGGTCCTGCTTTTCCAAAATTGCCACCAGGGCATCGTAGGTGGGTTCGTGGCGAAAGCCCCGCACGATGCCTACCCGCTCGGAGCCGCCTTGCAGGTCGGCGATGGACTTGAGCCCTGGCGCCAAGTCCTTGCGCACTAGAACCAGATTGCGCGTCTTCAGATAGGGCAGCAAATATCCGTAGGCCTTGCGCTCTGGCGTGGGAATGGCGCCAGTGGCCAGGTCGAGTGAGCCATTCTGCAGCTCGGCCCAAATACGGTTGCGCGGCAGTACCACGCGTTCAAACTGGCACCCGGTGCGGCTCCTGATGACGTCGAGCAGTTGCGGATCAATACCATCGTCGGTGGACGCCCGGTACAGAACACCAAACTCAAACAAGGCAACGCGCACAGGGCGCGAACAGTAGTCCTCAACCGTCGCCGCTAGCGCCGGAAAGGCCGTCCACAGCGCAAGCGCAGTTGCCAAGAATTCTGATCGCATAGCGAATTATCCAATGCTCTTGCCGATATGTGCAACCCATGGCAGCGGGTCACGGCAATTGGTCTTGGGCGTGCATATAGGCCACCTGCACCATCAGGTCGTCCCACGCGACAGGCGGCATTTGCGGCAGCAATGCCAGGCGACGCACCTCGCTCGCCTCCCGGGGTTGCCAGGCGCCGGTGACCTGCGCCTGCGTCAGCCCCGCGATCACGCCCTCCAAGGCCTCAGCAGCCCCCTCGGACTGGTTGCACACCAGCACCATGTCGCAACCGGCCCGCAGCGCGGTCAACGCGGCTTCGGTGTAACTCACTGCGGCCCCGTCCACCTGGCGCGCTGCGGCCATCGTGAGGTCGTCGCTAAACACAGCACCGCCAAAACCGAGTTGTCCGCGCAGAACATCACCCAGCCAGACGCTGGAGAAACCGGCGGGGCGACTGTCGACCCGGGAATAAATCACGTGCGCTGGCATCACGCTGGTGAGCACCGTGCTAAGCCAGCGATACGGAGCCGTATCGTCCGCCAGTATGGCTTTACGGCTGCGTGTGTCGACTGGAATGGCGGTGTGGGAATCGGCCTTCACAAAGCCATGCCCTGGAAAGTGCTTGCCACAGTTGGCCATGCCGCTTTGCAGCAGACCGTGCATCACACTTTTGGCCAGCAGCGCCACCACCCGTGGATCGCGCGCCAGCGACCGGTCGCCAATGACCGAACTGCCGCCATAGTCGAGATCCAGCACCGGGGCAAAACTCAGGTCCACGCCGCAGGCCCGCAGTTCCGCGCCCAGCACATAGCCACAGGCTGTAGCAGCATTGGTGGCTTCCAGCGGAGTTTTGAGCCACATTTCTCCCAGTGCCCGCATGGGGGGCAGCGGCGTAAAGCCATCGGTGCGAAAACGCTGCACCCGCCCGCCCTCATGGTCCACACAGATCAAGAGGTCCGCTCGCAATGCCTTGATGGAGCGGCACAGTGCAGTGAGTTGGGCGCGGTCTTGCCAGTTGCGTCCAAACAGGATAAGCCCGCCCACCATCGGATGCTTTAGTCGCTGGCGGTCGGCCTTGGTCAGCGCAAGTCCGGCAATGTCAATGATGAGGGGAGCCTGAAAGGTCACGGTGTCCTCCGGGTAATTGCTATGATTTCAGTAGCTTGTTACGCTTATTCTACGGGTGCAAAGTGGCGTTTTCTTCTAAAGTTTCGACGACGCAAAAGCTGGCGGCGTAGTCGGTCTCGTCGGTCACGGTGATGTGCGCCTGTAGGTGTTTAGCGTCAAACCAGTCTTTCAGCACGCCATGCAACACCACCGTGGGCTTGCCGCTGCGTTCGTTGGCAATCTCGCACAGTTTCCAGGTCATGGGCATGCGCATGCCCAGGCCAATGGCCTTGCTGAAGGCTTCCTTGGCACTAAAGCGGGTGGCCAGGTAACGCACACCGCGCTCGGGCCAGCGTGCGCTGCGCGCCTGCCAGGTAGCAAATTCCGCGTCGCTAAGCACCTTGGCGGCAAAGCGCTCACCGTGGCGCTCCAGGCTGGCGCGGATACGCCGCACGTCGCAGATATCGGTGCCTATGCCGTAGATCATGTTGGGTTGGCTTCTTTGCCTCAGAGCCTGAGCGGCAGAGGGTTCTGCTCCGTGTCCCCCGCCCGCTGCGCGGGCTCCTCCTTGACCTGCGCAGAACGCTCTGCCACCCAGGCTTTGAAGGTTAGCCCGTCGACGCTCAAGACGAACTCCGAAGGCATTGCAGATACGCCTGCACCGTGGCCGCGTAGCCCATCTCCAGCGCGTCGGCAATGAGCGCGTGGCCAATCGACACCTCCTGCACGCCCGGCACGGTTTGCACAAAGGCGGCCAGGTTGTCGCGGTTGAGATCGTGACCGGCGTTGATGCCCAGGCCGGCATCCAACGCTGCCTGCGCTGCAACGGCGAAGCGTTGCAGTTGCGCGCCTTGTTCTGGCGTGCCCCAGGCGGCGGCATAGGGCTCGGTATACAACTCCACGCGATCAGCCCCTACGGCCTTGGCTGCGGCCATTGCCTGTGGCTCGGCGTCCATGAACAGGCTCACCCGCAGCCCCAGTGCATGGGCCTGGTCAATGATCGGTTTGAGCCGCGAGGCGTCCTGCGGAAAGTTCCAGCCGTGGTCACTGGTGAACTGGCCTTCGCTGTCGGGCACAAAGGTAACCTGGTGCACCGGCAGTTGGCGAGCCACCAGGTCGGCTACACAGTCCATCAGGTTGTGAAATGGATTACCTTCAACGTTGAACTCGCGGTCTGGCCATGCCTTGAGCAATTCAGCCAGCTCGACCACATCGGTCGCGCGAATATGCCGTGCGTCTGGGCGCGGGTGCACGGTGATGCCCGCGGCGCCAGCCTGCAGACATTGTGTGGCAGCCCGTGTGACACTGGGAATGCCGAGGTGACGGGTGTTGCGCACCAGCGCGACCTTGTTGAGGTTGACGGAAAGATTGGTCATAGACATGGGGGTCATATTTTTCCGCCCGGCCGCCCGAAGGAAAAATGCGCCCCCTTGGGGCTGATGCCCGCGGCTCCCGGTCTGCCTGCGCAGGTCGGGACGGGCAGAAGAGCCGTTGCCTCTGGCATCGGCCTGTACAGCGAATTGCACGTAGTGAAAAGCGTGGGGGTCATATTCTTCATAGGCTTTGAATATCGATCATCATCTGCCGCGTGCGCAGCACTTTGACACCGCAATGGTAGTGCAGCAACGCACGCAGCATGGGTTTGAGCTCCGCCTGTACCTCGGCGCAGGCACGCAAGGTTGCGGTAAATGGCGCATCATCGTGCAGGGCAGCCTGCAAAGCAAGCCATCGCCCACCGAGAATACGCGAGCGGTCGTCTCGCCCGACGCGACGCAAACCGCCCTCAGGCACGAGGCAGTACGCCTCATCCGTGTCCAATGCGCCCAGTGTCATGGTTTGCTGGTCCAGCATGGGCAACAGGCCGATCTCCCGCAACAGCAGCAGCTCGAAGGTGCGCAAGGCCGCCTGCAGCGCTTCGCCGTGCTCACTGGCCAGCACCCGCACCACATTGGCATAGATGTCGAACAAACCGGGATGCGGATCGTCGCGTGCCAGCAGCGTCAACAGCAGTTCATTCAGGTAGTAGCCTGATAGCAGCGCGTCACCAGTGGGCATGACGTGCCCACCCTGCCATTCAGCGCTCTTAAGGGTGCGAATTTCTGCGTCGCCACCAAACGCAAGGTGGAGCATTTGCAGGGGCAATAGCACTGGTCGAAAGCTCGAACTTGGCCGTTTGGCCCCCTTGGCCACCAGTGCAATGCGCCCATGGTGGCGCGTAAACACCTCCAGAATCAGGCTCGATTCGCTCCAGTCGTAGCGGTGCAGCACATACGCCGGCTCATCCGAAATGCGCTTGGTCGCCATGAATCGTTGGCGAACTGCGCCCTAAGCCCAGCGAACGCCGCGGAACCGGCTTCGCCGGGCCGCTGGCGTTGCCCCCTGCAAGGGGCTGAGGGCCGCGGCTCCAAGCCTGCCTGCGCAGGATTGGACGGCCCCGAAGAGCCGTTGCCTCTGGCTGAGGCACAGAAGCGGCTACACGCAGTGAGCAAGCCGGGGGGTGTGCCATATCTACCCTGGGAAGTTCTCGGGAATCTTGGCTTTGGACCGCGCCTCCGCGGCGCTGATAACGTTGCGCTTGACCAGGTCGGTCAGG
>CAJBVC010000223.1 GCA_903958915.1 uncultured beta proteobacterium | reverse complement strand
GGTACAGCTGGTCGAGTTTGTGATTTTGTGGGCACTCAGCGGCATGGGCGGTAGCGTGCTGTCGGTGGGCGTGCTGGCGGCCTTTGGCGTGGTGCGGTTGGCGATTTCCGGTTTGACTGTGCTGGTCATTGTGTACGCGATTTTGTCGTGGGTGCAGACCCAGTCGATGATGGCCGATTTGCTGGAGCGCCTGGTCATGCCGGTGATGGCTCCCATACGCCGCATCGTGCCGCTGGTTGGCGGCATTGATTTGTCTCCACTGGTGCTGTTGCTGCTACTGCAAGTGGTCGGGATCGTGCTGGGTGCCATGCAGGCCACCGTGCTGGTGGCGTTGGCGTCGTAGATCTGAGAAGCCTGTGCGGCAGAGCGTTCTGCTCGGTGTCCCCCGCCCTTCGGGCTCCTCCTTGACCTACGCAAAACCCTCTGCCGCCCAGACTCCTCAGATCACAGCGTCAGCAGGTTGGCGCAGCAGCATCGCCAGCGTTTCTGCCACGGTTTTACGCAATTCACGGCGGTCGCAAATCAGGTCGATAGCGCCCTTGGTTTGCAGGAACTCGGAGCGCTGAAATCCCTCGGGCAAAGTCACGCGCACGGTCGACTCAATCACCCGCGGGCCGGCGAAACCAATCAAGGCCTTGGGCTCGGCAATCACCACATCACCCAGAAACGCAAAGCCCGCACTCACGCCGCCCATGGTGGGATCGGTCAACACGCTGATGAAGGGCAGCCCTTTTTTGGCCAAGCGCGTCAGTGCTGCATTGGTCTTGGCCATTTGCATCAAACTCAAGAGACCTTCCTGCATGCGCGCACCACCCGTGGCGGTAAAGCACAGGAAGGGTACTTTTTGTTCAATGGCCGTTTCCACGCCACGCACAAAGCGCTCGCCCACCACCGAGCCCATGCTGCCGCCCATGAACTCGAACTCAAAGCAGGCGGCGACAAGACTAATGCCGTGCACCGAACCGCCCATAACCACCAGGGCATCGGTCTCGCCGGTATTTTCCATGGCCTCCTTGAGGCGCTCAGGGTATTTACGGCTGTCCTTGAATTTGAGCGCATCGACCGGCAATACCTCCTGCCCGATCTCGAAGCGGCCTTCGTTGTCCAAAAACAGATTGAGCCGGGCCCGCGCACCGATGCGGTGGTGGTGGCTGCAGTTCGGACAGACATTCTGGTTTTGCTCGAGATCGGTCTTGTAGAGCACCGTTTCGCAACTCGGACACTTGATCCACAGGCCTTCCGGCACGGTGCGACGATCAGCCGGGTCGGTTTGCTGAATTTTCGGGGGAAGCAGTTTTTCAAGCCAGCTCATAGTCGTGTCTCCGTTCTCTCATGTGCTTGCGTAAGCCCGCAATTATGGATGTTTTGCCAGCTCTTCATCCGTGTTGGCGTGCCGCTCGGCAATTTCCTGGCATTGCCGCTGGATCGCGACAAAAGCATCCACCACGTCGGGGTCAAAGTGCCGACCCCGCCCTTCCTCGATGATGGACATGGAAGCTTCATGCGTAAACGGCGGCTTGTAAACGCGCCGGCTGATCAACGCGTCGTACACATCGGCGATCGCCATCAGGCGGGCCGAGATCGGGATGGCATCACCTGCAAGGCCCTCGGGGTAGCCCGAACCGTCCCATTTCTCCTGATGCGAATAGGCGATTTCCTTGGCGCAGCGCAGAAACGGCACGTTCTTGCCCAGGCGTGACTCGGCACTCTCGATGGCAAGTTTCCCCTGTGTCGTGTGGGTCTTCATCGTTTCAAATTCTTCCTGGGTCAGCTTGCCGGGCTTGAGCAAGATGCTGTCGGGGATACCCACCTTGCCGATATCGTGCAAGGGTGCAGACTTGAACAGCAAATTGATGGTGGCATCGTCCAGGTAGTGGGCAAAGCGCGGGTGCTCGCGCAGTTGCAGCGCAAGCAGCTTGACGTAGTGCTGGGTGCGGATGATGTGGTTGCCGGTCTCGTTGTCGCGCGTTTCCGCGAGCGACGCCATGGTGAGGATGGTGACGTCCTGGATATCGTGCACCTCTTCGGTTCGGCGTGCCACTTCCTGCTCGAGAAAAGCATTCTTGTCTTTCAAGAAGTCTGCGGCGGCTTTGAGCGTCAAACTGGTCTTCACGCGGGCTAGCACGATAGGTGGGCTAATGGGTTTGGTGATGTAGTCCACTGCGCCCAACTCGAAGCCCGCTTGCTCGTCGCTGGTTTCGGCCTTGGCCGTGAGGAATATCACCGGAACGTCGCGGGTGGCGGGGCTGGACTTCAGTCGGCGGCACACTTCGTAGCCGTCCATTTCGGGCATCATGATGTCCAGCAAGATCAGATCGGGCAGGGTGCCGGAGTTGGCAATCTTCAGCGCGCGTGCGCCACTCGATGCCACTTTGACCGTGTACAAGGGGTTCAGCAGGTCGTTCATCAGCATCAGGTTGGCGGTCGTGTCGTCGACCACCAGAACGGTGAAGGCCTTGGTTTCCAGTGCGGTTTCGGTCATGGCGTGATTGTCTCCATTAGTTCGAGTGCTTCGTCGAGTTGTGGGTTGAGCCGCCATACTAGGCGATTCGGGTGGCGGCACGCCAGGCCGCGGGCGGTCAAGATCATGGTTGCCCCTGCTGACTTTTGAGCAATGCCCACAGCGGGACGGCCTCGATGGCATCACCGAGAGGATAACGGTGCTGGCCGGGATAGACCACATACAGCGCATCGAGCTGCAGGTCGCGCAGGGCAATGCGCATGCTGGGCGTCACCGTGGGTGCATCGGCACGCTTGAACTCCACGCCCACCCGGCGGCTGCCCTTGAACAACAACAGGTCCAGCTCAGCGCCCTGGTGCGTGGCCCAAAAGTAGGCCTGGTCGGGCTGGGCGATGCGCAGCACCTGCTCTAGCGCAAAACCCTCCCAGCTGGCACCGCTTTGCGGGCGCGTCAGTAACTCGGTGGTGTTCTGAATGCCCAGCAGCGCGTGCAAAAGGCCGGTGTCGCGAAAATAGATTTTGGGTGCCTTGACTTGGCGCTTGCCCAGGTTCGCGTGCCATGGCTGCAGCTGGCGAATCATTAACGACTGGGTGAGTGTGTCCAGATAGCGCCGGATGGTGGGCTCTGAAACGCCCATCGACTGCGCCAGCGGGGCGGCCGACCAGATTTGCCCATGGTAGTGGGCGAGCATGGTCCAAAACCGAAGCATGGCCGGGGCGGCAATGTTCAGGCCGAACTGCGGCAGATCGACGCGAACGTGGTTGGCAATGGCTTGCATACGCCAGACAAAGCTGTCTTCGTCCGATGCTGCCAGGTAGGAGCGTGGGAACCCGCCACGCAGCCATAGCCTTTGGGCGACCTCCTGCGACCACGGGTTCTCTGCGGCTGTGGCTTCGGCCAGATCAAACCCACCCACCTCAATGGTTTCAACGCGTCCCAGCAAGGATTCACCCGCCTGGCGCAGCAACTGCGGCGATGCACTGCCCAGCAGCAAGTACTGGCCAGGCGCGTTGGAGCGATCCATCAGCACCCGCAGCAAGGCGAACAGGCCAGGGTGCAGTTGTACCTCGTCGATGACGACCAGCCCATGCAGGTGCTCCAAGGTTTGTGTGGGCTGTGCCAGGCGTTGCGCGTGGGGCGGATACTCCAGGTCAAAGTAGTTGGGTGAGTCATGGCGCAGGAAGCGCTGCGCAAGTGTGCTTTTTCCTGACTGGCGCGGGCCGTTGAGTACAACACCCCGTGAGCGCGTCAGCGCCTTTGTGGTGGCTTGCTCGAGTTGGGTGCGCTCAATCATGGAGAAAGTGTATCGTTGTTTCATGAAAAAGGAACATTACTTGTTCGTTTTTCATGGCATACATTCAAATCGGTGATGCCCAACCCGGCAAACCCACCGTGATTTCAAGTGCCTCATCCAGGGACAAAGTGTCGATGGCGTTTTTGACTTCACGGAAGCGATCCCCGAGAGTCGCTCGAAAAACCGCCTCATGCTCGGCAAAGTGCCGCTGGGCGTTTGCATCGTCGTCGCGCAACAGCCGTAGCAGCGTGTTCATGGCTGTGCGCTGGGCCGCTGCATCGGGCAGGGTAGAAGCTTGTGCGGCGGGAGCGTGTGCCGCGACCACCGGTTGCAATGCTGCCAGCAGCGCCTGCAGGCTGTGCTTCACGTCCGCAATGTTGGTGCTGGCATCGGGTGCCTGCATGCCCTCTTCGAGCTGCTGGGCCGCATCGTACAAGGCGTGTGCACCGATGGTGCCAGCCAGCCCTTTGAGGGTGTGTGCAGCACGCTCGGCCTCAGCCAGCTTGCCCTCAGCCAAGGCGTGCTCGATGCGCTCACAGGCATCACTTTGCTCGCGCACAAAGTTTCTGAGCAACTCCAGATACCTATCCTCGCGGCCCATCACGCGGCGAAGGCCGGCCTGCAGGTCCAGACCGTCTACCTTCGATGGAAGCAGTTGATAATCGGCGGCTTGGACTGAGTCTGCGGGGGGCGCAAACGGCTCTGTGGTCGTGGTTGCGTCTTGCGCAGCCTTCTTGACCCAGCGCAACAGCGTCTTGAACAATTGCTCGGGCTCAATCGGCTTGGCAACAAAGTCCACCATGCCAGCGTCCAGGCAGCGTTTGCGGTCGGCGGTCATGGCGTTGGCCGTCATGGCGATGATTGGCGTGTCGCCCCAATCGGGTAAAGCCCTGATGGCTAGTGTTGCAGCAATGCCGTCCATCACCGGCATCTGCATGTCCATCAAAATGGCATCAAAGTGCGGATCACTGGTATGCGCCTGGCATATCTGCAGGGCAATCTGTCCGTTATCCGCCACCTGCACCACCACGCCTACGTCGCTCAGCAGTTCGCTCGCCACTTGCTGGTTCAGTGCATTGTCTTCGGCCAACAGCACGCGTACACCACGCAGGGCGCCTGAAACTCTCAGGGTTACCATTTCGAGGGGCGCAACATTCGAGGTACCTAGCGTCGCTCCCGCGGTTGTGCTGGCAATGCCCAACTGTGCGGTAAACCAGAAAGTCGAACCCAAGCCCAAAGCACTCTCCACGCCCACCGTACCGCCCATCAGTTCTGCCAGCTGCTTGGAGATGGCCAGCCCAAGCCCGGTGCCACCGTATTTGCGCGTGGTGGAGGCATCGGCCTGCTGAAAGCTTTGAAACAGTCGCCCGATCTGCTCGGACGTCATCCCAATGCCGCTGTCCTTGACTGCAAAGCGCAACAGCACGCCGGTGTCACCGCGCTCCAGCACGCCAGCCGTAATAGCAATGGCACCGGCGTCGGTGAACTTGACCGCATTGTTGGCAAAGTTGATCAGAATCTGGCGCAGTCGCAACGGGTCGCCGTTGAGCATGTCGGGGGTATCGGGCGTGACCTCAAAGGTCAACTGCAAACCTCTTTGCTCAGCCTTGTCGGCTACGAGCGTTTGCACATCGACCACCAGCTCTTGCAGGGAGAAGTCAACGTTCTCCAGTTGCAGCATGCCGGCCTCGATCTTGGAAAAATCCAGAACGTCATTGACGATGCCCAGCAGGTGCTGCCCCGAGTGCTGAATTTTTTGCACATAGTCGCGTTGGCGTGGCGTCAGGTCGGTATTGAGCGCCAGGTGGCTCATGCCGATCACCGCATTCATGGGGGTGCGAATCTCATGGCTCATGTTGGCCAAAAAGTCGCTCTTGTGCTGGTTGGCAGAGTCGGCCTGGGCCTTTGCGACTTCCGCTTGTTCGCGGGCTACGCTGAGTTCTTGCGTGCGCTCGGCCACTTTGCGCTCCAACGCCCGTTCGGATTCCTTCAGACCTTCCACCAATGTGAGCTGTGCGTGGTAGCGTTCCTTGCGCTCGGCGTTCAGGCGGTCCGCAAGCAACAGGGACATCATGATCATCTCAAACGCGGATGCCCCTATCGCAACGGACGGGCCGCCCGTGAAGCCCGACAACGAGACGCCCGTGAAGAAGGCGGCCAAAATCCCGTAGATCGTGAGTGGCGCCCATGCGATAAGAAGGAATACTGCCCTGCGGTCCCGGGCCAAAGCGCGCCGAACGATGGTGTACCCAGACAACAAAATGACCACCATGGTCGCCATTGCCCCAAGGCGAACTAGGTAACTGTTTATCCAGAGAAGGATAGGCCAATCTGCTAGTGTCGCCACAAGGCGCCACGCCGTGAGTGCTACTATGAATAGACTAGCCACATAAATGAAGTTCAGGATGTTCGGGTGGTGTTTGCGAACTTCAATTAAATTCGCACAGAAGAGCACAGCCAAGATGGGACTTGCATTGAGAGACAGAAACCAGGACAGCTGATCAAAGCCCGGTTGGTTTGGCCACAACATTTCAAATGCAAATCCGATCCCGCCCCGTCCCGAACAGACTGTCCACACCAAGGATGTTGAGCTCAGGACATAGAGCAAGTAATTGACGTCCCGTACCGAGATGAACAGCAGCAGATTGAACAAAATGAGCCCCGCCGCCAATCCCATATAGGTGAGCCAAATGGACTTCTCTGATTGGAGCTTTTCTTGCAGGGCGGCGGGTTGCCATGCTTCTGGACGGATGCTGAAGTAGGCCGAAGGCGGCGCCCGTTGCAGGTGAAGGTAAACGGTAACCTTCGCTGCAGCGGGTATCGCCATTGGCAACACAAATCCTCGCACGAGCAAAGGGCGCATTGCGAAGCGCTTAGATGAATCGATGTGAAAAACCTGGTACGTGCCCGAGGCATCTGGAGTGTAAAGGTCCGCCTTGCCCATGGCGTTTTCATTCAGGTCCAGCCACCATGTATGCGCCTGGGGTCCAGCGTTCGTCAAGGTGGCCTTGAGCCAATAGCTGGACTGTGAAATCTTCCAGTTCAAGGATGATGGAGTAAAAAGTTCCGCCATCCTGGGGTCTTGCACATCGGCCAGCGTCAACGTTCCCTTTGTGTCTTCTAGCTCGGAAAATGCGTCTCGCAGATCTATGCGCGCGGTCGTGGAGTCGAGACTTACGAACCTGGTCTGCGCCCATGCCGGCACGGCGAGCAAGGAAGACAATGCCACAAGCAATAGTCCGATCAGCCGTTGCATTGCAGTCCCGAATGGGGGTTTATGCATCGTCACCCTTTTGCATGATTTCCAGGGCCTCATCCAGGGCAAGCGAATTCACTGCGGCCTGGATGCGGGCATAGTTTGCTCCAAGCGTTTG
>CAJBVC010000222.1 GCA_903958915.1 uncultured beta proteobacterium | reverse complement strand
GCTCCACCAGCCCGGATACCGGCCAACACGGTGGTTGCACGCTTGCGCGCAGCCGTGATGCCCATGCGCTGTCGGGGAAGACGGCGAGGGCTCCTTGTCGAAGAGTTTCTCTAGTCTTATGAATAATTGCACCAACCGTGCGCGTTTCGCGACACTATCCATGGCGCTGGGCGCCGCCTTGTCTGTCCCGGCCCACGCTCAATTGCAACTCCCAAGCCAGGTCGTTACCGCCACGCGTTTCTCTGCACCGGTAACCGACATCATTGCTGATGTTTCCGTCATCGACCGAGCCATGCTGGAGTTGGCAGGTCAGACCTCCTTGCGCGAAGTGCTGGCCCAGCAGCCCGGTGTGCAAACTGTCTCCAGCGGCAGTTACCGCTCCACCTCGAGCATCTTTTTGCGCGGGGCCGTTACCTCACAGACTCTGGTACTTGTGGACGGGGTGCGCGTAGGTTCAGCCACGTCGGGTGGTGCAGCGTTGGAGAATATTCCGCTGTCGCGCATTGAACGTATCGAAATTTTGCGTGGTGCCGCCTCCGCCCTGTATGGCCCGGATGCCGTGGGTGGCGTGATCCAGATTTTTACCCGCGAACCCGGCCAGGGCCTGCAGTTGGATGCGACCGCTGGCGTGGGGTCTGACGGACAACAGCAAGCCGGTGCATCACTGCGCGGCAGTGACGGGGCGGTTGGGTACAGCCTGGGCGTGTCGCGTGAAAAGGCCACCGGCATCAGCGCTATTTCGAACCCGGCTTCGGGAAGCTACAACCCGGATGATGATGGTTTTGGTTCGACTAGTTTCGATGCAAAGCTGACAGCCCGTTTGAATCGGGAGCATGCCCTGACTTTGAGCGTTTTACGCAGCGACACCGATTACCAGTTTGATTCGGTTCCCTTTCCCAATCCGCTGGGGCTGAATCGGCTCACGTCGGACGCGCGCGCCAAAGCGGGCCTGGCCAACGCCACCCTGAAGTGGGACGCGCAGTGGCTGGCGCAGTGGCACTCTAGCGTCACCATTGGCAATAGCGACGAGCAGTCGCTGGCCGACTATTTCCGCTTGTCCGATGGTGCTTTTGGTGGTTCCACCAAGTTCAATACCGGCCGCCGCCAGGCCACCTGGCAGAACGACATTGCGCTCGACAAAGACGTGCTGTCCCTGATGATCGAAGGCCGCAACGAGAGCGTGGACAGCAATTCCGCCTACAGCGTCACCAGCCGTGATGTGCGCAGCGCGTTGCTGTCATATGCCTTCAATCGCCCTGCCTGGAACGCGCTGTTGGTGGCCCGCAATGACGACAACTCCCAGTTTGGCAATGTCAACAACTGGTCGCTGTCGGGCGGCTACCGCGTGACCGAAGCCCTGCGTGCCGTGGCCAGCGCTGGCACCAGCTTCCAGGCGCCGAGCTTCAACCAGCTCTACTACCCAGGCTTCGGCAACACCGCATTGGTGCCGCAGAAGAATCGCGCCACGGAGTTGGGTCTGAAGTACCAGTCGGGCAATGTGTCTCTGGGCGCTTTGGTCTACAACAACGATGTCCAGGGCTTCATCATCCCGACCACCAATGTGCAGAGTTCACTGGCGGTGTTGCGCGGTATTACCTTGAGTGGGGATGTGCAGGATGGTGATACCCGCTACTCGCTGTCGTACGACTATGCCGACCCGCGGTCCTACTCAACCTACCTGCCCTCGAATGACCTGCGACTGGTGCGTGTTGCCCAGAACATGATCAACGCCCGGGTCACCCACCAACTGCGCGATTTCAATGTGTTTGCTGAACTCAAGCTCTCTGGCGATCGAGAGGATAACAATCTGTCGTTTACCGGGCGCGACCTGTTGCCAAGCTACACCCTGCTCAACCTGGGTGTGAACTGGAATCTGCAGAAGAACCTGTCGCTGCTGGCGCGCATGAACAACCTGACCGACGCCCAGTACCAACTGGCCAATGGCTTCACCATGCCCGGACGCAATCTGTTTGTGTCCATGAACTGGGCGAGGTAATTGGGTGAAATATCAGTCAAATTGCTCGATAGGCCGCGTAGACAATGCGCAAGCAGCTATGAATTCAGGAGCAATTCAGGCTATTTTTGGTACGCTGGTGTGGCTGGCCTGTCTGGTGCTGGCCGCGCCAGTCCACGCCCTGCAGTTGACCGACGACCGTGGCGTCACCATCACGCTGACCGCACCGCCCCAGCGTATTGTCAGTTTGCTGCCCTCGTTGACCGAGATGGTGTGTGCGCTGGACCAGTGCCAGCGTCTGGTCGGGGTGGACCGTTACTCCAACTTTCCCGCCAGCGTGCGCGCCTTGCCCCAGGTGGGAGGCGGGCTGGACCCCAGCATCGAGGCCGTGGTGGCGCTCAAGCCCGATGTGGTGCTGATGGCAATCAGCGCGCGCGCCGGCGAGCGGCTGGAGGCACTGGGCATCAAGGTGGTTGCACTGGAGCCCAAGACCCACGCGGAGGTGCGTCGGGCGCTGGAAAAGGTCGGTGCGCTGCTGGGCGTAGAGGATACCCAGCGCCTTTGGCGCGTGATCGACGCCGGTGTGTCGGCCGCCGCCCAGTTGTTGCCCCCGGCGGCGCGCAGTACGCGGGTGTATTTCGAGGTCAACAACGGTCCCTACGCTGCTGGAGAATCGTCCTTTATCGGTGAGACGCTGGCCCGCCTGGGTGTAAAAAACATTGTGCCGGCCAGCCTGGGGCCATTCCCCAAGCTCAACCCCGAGTTCGTGGTGCGCGCCAACCCGGACATCATCATGGTTGGTGACTACAACTACGTTGGCATGGAGCAGCGCCCCGGCTGGAGCAGCATGCGCGCTTTGCGAGAGAAGCGTGTCTGCTTGTTCAGCCCTGAGCAAGCCGACATGCTGGTGCGCCCAGGGCCACGCATGGCCGAAGGTGCGCGCATCATGGCGCGCTGCATCGTCGACAAGGCAGCGGTCCACACACCATGATGAACCAACGCGCCGCCTCCGTGGCACTGGTGCTGTTGCTGATCGCCGCCGCGTTGGTGCTTTTGGGTGCGGGTGTGGGCAGCACCGGATTCCAGAGCGTGTTGAACGCCATGGATGATCCGGTGGCGTTGCAAATCCTGTGGGACATCCGCTTGCCGCGAACCCTGGGTGCCTGGGTCGCCGGTGCACTTCTGGGGCTCGCCGGTGCCGTGGCGCAGGGGCTGTTTCGCAACCCTCTGGCCGACCCCTATCTGTTGGGCAGTGCGTCGGGCGCGTCGCTGGGTGTGGCGCTGAGTCTGGTGCTGTTTGGCGTGTCGCCTTTTGCGACGCAGTGGCTGATGCGCCTGGGCTTGACCGCCGGTGCCTTTGCCGGCGCCGTGGCTGGTGTATTGCTGACGCTACTGCTTGCCAAGGGTGTGCAGCACACGCTGCGCCTGTTGCTGGCGGGTGTGATTGTGGGCGTGGTGCTGGGCGCGGCCAAGGAACTCATCATGCTGGCCCGGCCCGATTTCTTGCAGTCCATGCAGTCCTTCATGCTGGGCAGTACCGGCTATGTGGGCTGGATTGCCTGCGCCATTATGTCGGGCACCTGGCTGCTTTGCATGGCCGCTGCCTGGGCCCTGAGCCCGGTGCTCGACGGCTTGGCCCTGGGTGAGGCCACTGCCGCCAGCCTGGGCCTGCCGCTGGCCCGTCTGCGCCGCGGCCTGGTGGCGGTGCTGGCGTTGGCGACTGGGACGGCCGTGGCGCAGACCGGTATGGTGGCCTTTGTAGGGCTGGCTGCCCCGCATTTGGTGCGCTCGGTGGTCAAAACCAGCCACGGGCGTTTGGTTCTTCTGAGCAGTCTGATGGGCGGCGCCTTGCTGATGGGCGCCGACATCCTGGCGCGCTGGGTCATCGCACCGCAGGAGCTGCCGGTCGGTGTGCTGACCGCCTTGTTGGGCGGCGGCTACTTGCTGTGGCTCATGCACCGGCGCGTGGCGAAGGGTTGATCGCTATGAATTCAATAGCTGTTCACGCACATTCCATAAGGGCTAGCCTCGGAAATGCCGAAGTCTTGCAGGGCATTGATGTGGCATTTTCCGCAGGTCGCTGGACCAGCATTGTCGGCCCCAATGGGGCCGGTAAATCGACCCTGTTGAAGGTGCTGGCTGGCCTTTTGCCACATAGCGGCACCGTCATGTTGTTGGGTCAGCCATTGGTGTCCCTGCCCGGGCGCTTGCGTGCACAGCAGCTGGCCTGGCTGGGTCAGAACGAATCCAGCGCTGATGACTTGACCGTTTTTGACGTGGCCATGCTGGGTCGCCTGCCGCATCAGCCTTGGCTGTCGTCCCCCAGTGCTGCTGACCATGCAGCGGTGGAACTGGCGCTGAAGGCCACCCAGGCTTGGGACTGGCGTGCTCGTGCTTTGGGGCAACTCTCCGGCGGCGAGCGCCAGCGTGTATTGTTGGCTCGCGCCCTAGCCGTGCAGGCTCAGGTGCTCCTGATGGACGAGCCACTGGCCAATTTGGACCCGCCGCACCAGGCCGACTGGTTGGGCATAGTGCGCGCACTGGTGGCACAGGGCGTGACCGTGGTCAGCGTGCTGCACGAGGTGTCGATGGCCCTGCATGCGGATGAAGTTGTGGTCATGGCAGCGGGGCGTGTATTGCACCACGGTGCTGCCCATCACCCCGATACTCACGTTGCGGTGGAGCGGGTGTTTGACGGACGTCTGTCTATTCATTCCGTGGCCGACCAGTGGGTTGTGTTGCCGCGTTTGTAGCCTTCCGACAAAGTCGCATGCCCATGGGCACTGACTACTATTTTTCCTAACTTATTAAATGCAAATATGACCGCCCATTGCATCATGGTGCTCGGCACCACCAGCGGTGCTGGCAAAAGCTGGCTGACCACGGCGCTGTGCCGCTACTACGCGCGCCAGGGTTTGAAAGTTGTGCCGTTCAAGGCGCAGAACATGAG
>CAJBVC010000221.1 GCA_903958915.1 uncultured beta proteobacterium | reverse complement strand
GCTGCCCCCCGAGGGGACTGCTCCGCCTTGGGACGGCCCGGCGGCGGAGCGCAAAGGTTGCGAGCATTGCGGCCAGACCGGCTACCAGGGACGCACTGGCGTGTTCGAACTGCTGGTGACCACCGATGCCATTCGCGAGCAGATTCACCACCGGGCGTCCGAGGCCGATATCCGGGCCGCCGCCCTGGCCGATGGCATGACTCTGATGCGCGACGACGGCGAACGCCTGGTGCAAAGCGGCGTGACTTCGCGCGAAGAACTGGTACGCGTAACCAGGGACTGATATGGCCCCCACGCTCCCTCACTGTGTGTGGTCGCTGCCCCCAGAGGGGGCTAATTAATTTATTCGCTTTTCTATGCCCGCCTATTCTTTTGAAGCCCTGACCGCCGAGGGCGAAACCCGCAAAGGCATCATTGATGCGGAGTCGGCCAAAGCCGCCCGTGCTGTGCTGCGGGGGCAATCTCTGGCGCCGCTGTCGGTGGAAACGGTGGGCGCGGGCACTGCGGGCAACGGTGGTGCCAATGGTTCGATGCTGTCGCGCCAGTTCTTTGTTGGGCGGGTTTTCAATGCAACCGCGCTGGCGATCTGGACACGACAGATTGCCGGACTGGTGGCCTCGGGCCTGCCACTGGAGCGTGCCCTGACCGCATTGGCCGACGAAGCCGATGACGAACGCCAGCGTCAGCTGGTGTCGGGGCTGCGTGCCGAAGTCAACGGGGGCACCGCCTTTGCCGCGGCACTGGCACAACACCCGCGCGAATTCTCCGTCACCTACTGCGCTGTGGTCGGCGCAGGCGAACACAGTGGCAATCTCGGGCGGGTGCTGGAGCGGCTTGCGGACGACCTCGAGCAGAGCCAGCAACTCAAATCGCAACTGATAGGAGCTGCCCTGTATCCGGCCATCGTGACGCTGGTGGCAGTGGTGATCGTGACCTTCTTGTTGGCCTATGTGGTACCGCAGGTGGCGCAGGTGTTTGCCGGCAGCAAGCGGGCGCTGCCGGTGCTCACCGTCATCATGCTGGCACTGGGCAACTTTGTGCGCAACCAGGGATGGCTCATGCTGATTGCTCTCATTTTGGGAGCTGGTGGCGCACGTCTGGCGTGGTCCAGGGCCGCTTTTCGTGAAAAGTTTGATGCCGCCTGGCTGACCGTGCCGATACTCGGAAAACTGGCGCGCGGTTACAACGGAGCCCGTTTTGCCAGCACGCTGGCCATGCTCGCGGGGGCTGGCGTGCCTATCCTCAAAGCCCTGCAAGCCGCTGCCGACACCCTGTCCAACCGCGCCATGCGTACCGATGCGCTCGACGCCCTGGTGCAGGTGCGCGAAGGAGCGCCGTTGGCTGTGGCACTGTCGCAAAAGAAACGCTTTCCCGGCCTGCTGGGAATGTTCGCACGCCTGGGTGAGCAGACCGGTCAACTGCCCGCCATGCTGGACCGCGCCGCCAAGCAACTCGGCGATGAAGTGCAGCGCCGCGCCATGCAACTTGCGACCCTGCTCGAACCGCTGTTGATCGTGACCATGGGTCTGGTGGTCATGCTCATCGTTCTGGCCGTTTTGATGCCCATTATTCAACTCAACCAGTTGGTGAAATGACGGCCCCCACGCTCCCCTGCTGCGCATGGGTCGCTTCCCCCCGAGGGGGCGCGTTTGGCAAAACCCCAAGTCCACGCCTAGGGGCGGCCCGGCGGCGAAACCTGCTCGGCTCCGTTGGAGCAACGCGATGAGCATTTCTCTGGACGGCAAGCTGGTAGTGGCGATTTCTTCCCGGGCACTGTTTGACTTCGAGGAAGAAAACCAGGTCTTCGAGCAGGCCGATGACACTGCTTACATGCGCCTGCAACTTGAACGCCTGGAGATTCCGGCAAAACCCGGCGTGGCGTTTTCCTTGGTAAGAAAACTCCTGGCCTTTAACAGCGATGCACAGGAGCAGGTCGAGGTGGTGATCCTGTCGCGCAACGACCCGGTCAGTGGGCTGCGGGTGATGAAATCGGCAGCACATTACGCGCTGCCTATCATCCGCTGCTCATTCACTCGGGGACAGGCGCCCTGGCGTTACCTCAAACCATTGCGCGCCAACCTTTTTCTTAGCACCCACCTCAGCGATGTACGCGCTGCACTCGCGGCGGGCGTTCCAGCTGCGCAGGTCTATCCGCAGTCGGCCCATGCCAGTGATGCGCATCCGCATGAGGTCCGCATTGCTTTCGACGGAGACGCCGTCCTGTTCAGTGACGAAGCAGAGCGCGTTTACCAGGCGCAGGGGCTATCGGCCTTTCAGCAGCATGAGATCGACAAGGCCGCCTTGCCCTTGCCCGATGGACCGTTCAAGCCCCTGCTGGTGGCGCTACACCGGCTGCAAAAGGCTGCGAGTCCGGCCATGCGCATTCGCACCGCGCTGGTGACCGCACGCAGTGCCCCGGCACATGAACGCGCTATTCGAACCCTGATGAACTGGAACATTGAAATCGATGAGGCGATGTTCCTCGGCGGCCTGGACAAGGGCGAGTTTTTGCGCGAGTTTGAACCAGATTTCTTTTTTGATGACCAGACCGGTCACATCGAATCCGCTGCGCGCCATGTACCTTCCGGCCATGTCGCCAGTGGTGTGCGCAACAGCGCACCCACGCCAGACTCCTGAATCAGGGCAGTTGTGTTGGAACCAGCACCGGTTTGACAGTCATGGTGCCATTGCCCTGCTGACCCTCGTAGTTGCGGCCCCAGCCCCACAACGTGCCATCGGCCTTGAGGGCAAAGGAATGGTATTTGCCGGCCGAGACGAACACCCAGTCGCGCATTAGTCCAATCTGTTTGGGCTCGAATGATTCAGCTGTAGTACCGACACCCAGTTGTCCGTCGCTATTGGAACCCCACGACCAGAGTGAGCCATCGACCTTGACCGCCAGGCTGTGGAACCCACCTGCCGCCACCATCTTCCAGTCGGTCTCGGTGCCCACCTGTACCGGCAGTTTTCCATCGGTGGACTTGCCGTTGCCCAACTGGCCCAACTCATTGGCACCCCAGGAGAACAAGGACCCGTCCGGGCGAATCGCCAGCACATGCAAATTGCCCACCGAAATGTTGAGTGCCTTGAGGCTGGCAATCAGCGTCGGTACATTGGTCGCAAGCGCAGGTGCCGCCGATGTTCCGTTGCCCAACTGACCACGCTCATTTCCACCCCAGGTGTACACCGTGCTGTCAGATTTGAGTCCTACCGTGAAGTTGGAGCCCGCACCGGCAGACGCCCAGATCTTGTCAGCCGCTGTCGCAGTTGGAGCTGTGGTGGAACCCGCAGCAGCCGGGGTCATGAACACCTGGATGGGGAAGGTCTTGTCAACGCCCGTCACATCGCCGAGCTGGCCGTCAAAATTGCGCCCCCAAGCCCACAAAGTGCCATCACTTTTTACCCCCACAGAGTGGGCTTTGCTGGCCGAAATCACGGTCCATTTCTTGTCGGTCCCGATCTGAGTTGGCACCATTCTGTCGAGACTTGTCTTGTCGCCAATTTGTCCATTCTGGTTTAACCCCCAGCCCCAAATCGATCCATCGGACCGAAGTCCCAGGGTGTGAAAGTCGCCCGCCGACATGCTGGCCCACAGGTTGGAAGCATCCACCGTGGCGGTTGGAATGACACGGTCCACCGCAGTGCCATCGCCCAACTGCCCTGAATGGTTCAAGCCAAAGCCTGCCATGGTTCCATCGGCCTTGCGCAACACTGTATGGCTACCGCCCGCAGCGGCAGTCACGTACGGGCCCTTCACCGTCAGCGCGGTGGAACCCGACACAATGCCCAATGTTGCGGTGACCATGTCGCGACCCATCGCGACGCCCTTGACAAGGCCGCTAGTGAACATCGACGAGTAGGAACCCGTGGTCGACCATAGGAGTCCGGTGGTCAGGGCTTTGGTGGAACCATCTGAATAGGTCCCAGTTGCTACCAGTTGCAGCGAGGTGCCAGCGGGAATCGTGGGGTTGACAGGAGAAACGGCGATGGACTGAAGAATCGGCTCAGCGGGTGTCGTCGATGCAGTCGTCGATGAACTACCACTACTGCCACCGCCGCAGGCAGCGATCAATGCGACGGCACACAATGCAGCGAATTTGAGGTAAGTGGCTTTCATGGCATTCCAGTCTTGAGTTGGCGCACATGTCCTCCCAGAGGTCAGGCATGGCTTGCACGAAAGTGTAGGGGGTGCGCCGCTGCTCAAAACGGTAAAGAAGCGCAGTCTGACCCGGGTATTTGGGTCGATCAGATGTTTTCTGTCTTCTTGATCTTGTTGGGAGCGTAGGTCAACACTTCCTTGGCCAGCAGACCCGGCGCCTCGGTTGCGACCCTGGTCTGCGGCGTATTCAACTGGTCCTTCACCTGCTCCAACTGGATGGCGCTGGCGCCGGCGGTCCACATTGTCTTGATGTGCTCCATCAACACTTGCGACAACGGTTTTGGCGGTGGGTCTTCCACCTTCTCGGGTGCCGGGCGATGGATGGTCCAGTCTTTCTTCGCGGTCGCTGCTTCAGAACCACGTTTTCCTGGATCCGACACGCTGGTATATACCGGTTCACCCTCAGTGGTTTTGAGCGCCGGGTTGACCATGTTGATCACACTGGGCGACGGTGCAGCTGGCGCACTGGCGAGTGCAGAAGGATTCACCGGAGCTACCGGGATCACCCTGTTTGCCCCAGACGAAGCCAAATCTGCGCCTGCGGGGCGCATATTTGGTGATCGATCTATTGAAGGCAATTGCATTTTTCTTGGGCTTTTGGCCCCTCCAGTGGCTTTTCTTCCTTGACGTACGTTTCTTAACGGCAGATTTAGCGGTTAATTTAGGCCTATTTCTGAAATATTTGCAATTTCTTTGAAAAAAACGCTGCCGACCACAACTATGCACCGTTCTAGTGCGTTTTTTCGGTTGCGTACGCCGGCAGGCGAAACCCGGCACGTTAATCGTAGCGCGTGGTGTAGATCAGGTCTGCGGCGCTTTGCTCGCCCGTCTGTCCCCGCAACGTGAGGTATTTGGACAAGTCGTAAAAAATGGAGAACGTGCCGTAAGCCCCCGCCACACTGCGCTCATAGGCCACGTAGAAGTTGCCAGCAATGCGCTTGCCGATACGCAATGTTGCGCCGGCGTTGGCGGCGCTTTCGCTGTTGGTGCCCAGACCGCTCATGGAAATTTCATCGAGTCCAAGATTGTTGGCCAGACTGGCCGACCAAGGCTGCCCGCTACTCGACATGGCGGCCATCGCCGCCTGCTGCACCAACGCCATTTGCGCGCTTCCATCGGCGTTGGCGTGTCCGACCACCAGCCACGAGAGCTTTTCCGCTTCCGGCAAATCGGGCTCGGCGTACAGTCGCACGCTGGGCGTCAGTGCGGTGCCCATGATTTGCACACCCACGCGCTGCGTCAGGTTGGGACGGATGGCAAGAATGTCCAACGTCGGGTTGTCAAAGGGCCCGGAAAAGCGCACCACACCTTCCTCAATGTCGAGTTGCTGGCCATAGGCTTTGTAACTGCCGTTGACGGTCTGGATTTCCCCGTGCAGCCTTGGTGAGAGATTCTGCGTGACTGTGCTGAGTACAAGCTTGCCCGCCAATCGGGAGCGCAACCCGTAACCTTCTACCTGAAAACGCGGCCCCAGATCCAGCGTAATGTTCACACGGGGGTCGATGGACTTGGCCAGTACAAACCCAGCCCGACTGGAATCGGGTTGGGCAGCACCCTGCGCAGCGACACCTTGGCCGATGCGTACATCGCTGTCCAGTACAGGCGCCGTATCCTGCGCCAGTGTGAACGCACCCTGGTCTGCAGCGAGCGCGCCTTCAATGACCAGGCGACTGGCGTCCAGGCGCGCACCGATAGACCCCGACACAATGAGCCGACGGTCGGCGCGGGCACTCACCCGCAGGGCCTTGGCAGTGGCTTGCACGTCCATGTTCCACTGCGCAGCGTGCTGGGCAGCACTTGCGCTTGCAGGCCAACGTACGGCACCCGCCAGGGACAATGTTCCCCCATTGGTGCCACCACCACTGGCTCCCTGCAGAGTGAAGTCTGCTATTTCCAGACCGTCACCCTTGAGTTCAAGGCGCATGGTGCCCTTGCTGAAGTCGATACCGTC
>CAJBVC010000220.1 GCA_903958915.1 uncultured beta proteobacterium | reverse complement strand
GTGTTTCACCAGTTCTACGCGCTGACCAAGCCGCGTGTCATTCAGTTGATCGTTTTCTGCGCGTTGATTGGCATGGTCCTAGCGGTACCAGGTCTGCCTGCGCTGCCGCAAATCAGCCTGGCTTTCGTGGCTTGCCTGGGCATCTGGCTGGTGGCCGCTGCTGCTGCAGCATTTAATTGCATAGTTGAGCAAGGTATTGATGCCAAGATGAAGCGCACTGCCTGGCGCCCCACGGCCCGTGGGGAGTTAAGCAATGCACAGACGCTGGTGTTTTCAGGCGTGCTTGGTACCACAGGTTCTGCCTTGTTGTATTTCTGGGTCAACCCGCTGACCATGTGGCTGACCTTTGCCACCTTTGTAGGCTACGCCGTGGTTTATACCGTCATTCTGAAACCATTGACGCCCCAAAATATTGTCATTGGTGGTGCGTCTGGCGCCATGCCGCCCGTATTGGGGTGGGCCGCCATGACGGGTAGTGTGGGCCCGGAGGCCCTGATTCTTTTTCTCATCATCTTCTTGTGGACACCGCCACATTTTTGGGCACTTGCGCTGTACCGTGTAGAGGACTACCGCAAGTCTGGATTGCCCATGCTACCGGTCACGCACGGCAGTGAGTTCACACGGCTGCAAATCCTGCTTTACACTTTTGTTCTGTTCGCCAGTTGCCTGCTGCCGTTTGTATACGGCATGAGCAGTTGGCTCTATCTCGGCGCAGCTGTGGCCCTTGGCATCGGGTTTTGCCTGTACGCTTGGCATTTGTGGTGCGATTATTCGGACCAACTGGCGCGCCGCACCTTTCGATTTTCGTTGATTCACCTGAGCACACTGTTTGCTGCACTCTTGCTCGACCATTACCTGTTGTAAAACTTTTGCTGAGGACGCAGTTTGCACAGCCGGCAGGCCCGCCTTCAACCAACTACCATGATGAACAAACGTATTGCTATAAAAATGCTAGCTTCCTACGCCGTATTGACGGTGGTTACAAGCCTATTCTCGGCATGTACCCCGCAACAGGCGGCGTTTGCGTCGGTTGACATTACGGGGGCTGAGTATGCCCAAAGGTTTGAACTCACGGACCATAACGGTCAGGTGCGCCACCTGTCGGACTTTGCCGGAAAGGTTGTTGTTGTGTTCTTTGGCTACACCCAGTGTCCCGACGTGTGTCCTACCTCTATGACAGAGCTGGCAGAGGTAAAAAGGGCACTTGGCAAGGATGGTGACCGCCTGCAAGGGCTTTTTGTTACCGTGGACCCGCAACGCGACACGCCTGAACTGCTGAAGGCCTACATGGCCAACTTCGATCCCACGTTCCTGGCGCTTTACGCCACACCAGAGAAACTGGTCGAACTGGCCAAGGAGTACAAGATTTACTTCAAGAAGGTCGACGGCAAGTCACCCACCAGTTACACCATGGACCAGTCGGCGGGCAGCTACGTCTACGACACCAAGGGCCAGTTGCGCCTGTTTACCCGCTACGGCATGGGCCCAAAAGGTCTGACCGAGGATGTGCGAATCCTGC
>CAJBVC010000219.1 GCA_903958915.1 uncultured beta proteobacterium | reverse complement strand
GCCGTCACCCCCGACCCCACGTCGACAGCGTTGGTGGTCGCCGGCGCGGTTAACACCCACCCATCCTGTCGGCGGTCGTACACGATGATGCTGACTGACGGCTACTACAACGGTGTGAACCCAGGAACCGGCTCGGTATCAAGTGGCGGGACCAATGACGCGGACGCAAAGTCCATCACCACCATCACCGGGACCACACCGGCAGGCGCAGCCTTGAGTTTTAGCTACAACGGCTCCACCAAGCCCTATGCAAAATCATCGACCACAGGTGAAATTGCCGACATCGCCATGCACTACTGGGTTACCGATTTGCGACCCGATCTGTTGAACAACGTGCCAAAGTCTGTCAGCACCGTATCACCGTACCTCAACAACGATTCGTTCTGGCAAAACATGGGGTTTTATGCAATTACGCTGGGAATCGATGGAACCCTGCCGCAAACCAATGCAACGCTGGATGCCATTGTTGCCGGATCAAAGACATGGCCGAATCCTCCCAGTGGCGGTAATGACAACAAGACCGTGGATGACCTGTGGCACGCCACTGTCAATGCCCGCGGACGCTTACTCAACGCCAAGAACGCCGATGAGTTGAGCGATGGTGTCGAGGGCATGCTGGCCGAAATCAATAAGGTCGCTTCGTCGCAATCCGGCGTAGCAACTTCGGCGCCTGATATTAAGGTCATCTCAGAAGGTTACTCTTACAAATACACACCGAGCTACACCACCGGCTCGTGGATTGGCAATGTGGCGTCGTATAAACTCGACCCCACAAGCAGTGCTGCAACTTGCATCAACTGGCAGGTGGAGGGAAGTATTGTGACGCTTGGCGATACCAATGTGGGGGCCCTTCAGCCGCTCCCACGCTGCGCCTATGTCACCAGTGGCGTCACCAGTGGCGTCAACACCACCTACAACGGCATTGCTGCTTCTGGTTCGCGCGCCATCGTCGCCTGGAACACTTCGGGCTACGGCAATTTCGATTCGAACAACAGCTTTGTCACCGGTAAAATTCCGGGGGGCACCACCACGGCACTGATTGACTACCTGCGCGGTGACCGGACCAATGAAGCGCCGAACGGCACCGCAAAGTACCGGCCGCGCGAGCGGGTGCTGGGTGACATCGTCAATTCAATGCCGACCTTCATCAAGGGGGTGTTGAACTCGCGTTTCGACCAACTGCCAGCTGGCACCCCGGGTAAGGATACTTACATCGCATTCTTGGCCACCAAGGCGGCCCGCGAGGGCGTCTTGTTCACCGGTGCTAACGATGGCATGCTGCACGGCTTTCGCGATGGAAAAAGCGATGTCGACTCATCAGGTAAACCCACCGGGACCGGCTTCACCGACGGTGGCAAAGAGGTATTTGCTTTTGTGCCCCGTGCTGCGCTGCCCACCATGAACCAACTCGCCAGCAAGGGCTATGACCACCTGTACTTTGTTGATGGTCCGACCGTGGAGGCTGATGCCTTCTTACCGTCTGTAGCCCTGGGCATCTCCACATGGACCAATATGCTTTTGGGCACGACCGGTGCTGGCAGCACTTCGATGTACGCGATCAACGTGGACAACCCAACTGCCCTGACGGCTTCCAGTGTTCGGTGGGAAATTACACCCACTGACCGCAGCTACGGCAGCACGCTGTATACCTCGGCTGACTACAAGGATCTGGGCAACATCCTGTCGGACGTGCAGACCGGTATCACCATGGATAACAGGTGGGTCGCGGTGTTTGGCAATGGCTACCATGGTACGGGCGACACCATGGCCCACCTGTACATTGCCGACTTGGCCACCGGGGCCATGATTGCCAAAATCACCGCAGGCAGCGACACCAATAATGGTCTGGGTGGTGTGATTCTGGTCAAGGATTCTAAGCAGCGCATCATTGGTGCCTACGCAGGCGACCTCAAAGGTAGCATGTGGAAGTTTGACCTGAGCGGCACCAGTTCTTCTGATTGGCGGGTAGGGCTCGGCGGTTCGCCGCTTTTCAAGACCACCACCACGCCCATCAAACCCATCACCGCGGCGCCTACCTTAGTGGCGCATCCCAAAGGCGGTGCCATGGTGGTGTTTGGTACCGGTAAGCTTTTCGACGCAGTACCAGACGACCGTAACAACACAGACACAGAATCGGTCTATGGCGTGTGGGACAGCGAGCCATTTGGTTCCACCAGCACCCCGGCCGAAGTGGCACAGATCGCACAGATCGACCGGACCAATCTGGTGCAGCAAACGATTACTACAACGCCATTCAAGGGTGGTACGGCAACGTTACCCCAAGACTATTTCGCCGTGTCGAACAATACAGTTGACTTTTCAACCACCCCCGTTCTCGCCACCAACAACAAGCGCGGTTGGTACATGAACCTCACTCAAACAACCGGGCAGCGCGCGATTTACCCAATCACCACACTAATTGGCAGGTATGCTGCGGTAGACACCATGGCGCCGGTCACTGCGGTCAGCTCAAACCCCTGTACGGTAGTGGGGCAGGGCAAGGCATGGAACTATGCCATTGATATGATTACGGGGGGCGGTGCCGGTGCTACGGATCCGATTTTTGACACGAATGGGGACGGCGTTGTAGATAGCAAGGATGCCCTTGTCAGCGGCTATGAAAACTTGGCCGACGGCCGAACCCGTTATGTTAAAAATGACACGCGTTCAACAGGCATCCTGCAGACAGGCTATGGATCGGGTTTCAGCTACGTTGAGAACCCAGTGACCCATACCTTCACCACGAAAGTTGACAGCGTGTCGTCCAGCAATAATGGCAAAGTGACCGTCATAGACTCACTCAGCGGAACCAGTGGAGCAGGCGGGGGAGAAATAGGACGTGCAGGAAATTCTGGAACCTTTATCGACTGCAAGGCCCAGATAAATGGTTGTACAGCAGGGGGGGCGGTCAAACGCACTTGGCGGCAGCTCTACATGCGCTAACATGCGCGCACAAACAGGAGATTGGTCTATGCCATTGTTTATGCCCTTCCGCAAGCACCGCGCTTTAGGCTTCACCCTGATTGAACTCATGATCACTGTGGCCATAGTTGGCATTCTCGCGGCGGTTGCCTTGCCGTCTTACAGCAGCTACATCGCACGGGCGCATCGCGCCGATGCCCGAACTCAGTTGCTTCAAGTGGCGCAATTCATGCAACGGTTCTATGCGGCCAATGACAGCTACAAAGAAGATCGTGCGACCCCTCCCAATCAGGTGATTGATGTGGTGCCGTTCAAACAATCACCAGCAGACAGCACTGCGCTTTACAACCTCGATATAAGTACTGCAACCGCAACGGCCTTTACCATTGAAATGGTACCCGTTGCCGGGGGGAAAATGGCCAATGATGAATGCGGTACCTTTATCCTCGAATCGACAGGCGTGCGAAGTGTGTCCGTGGGTGGC
>CAJBVC010000218.1 GCA_903958915.1 uncultured beta proteobacterium | reverse complement strand
CGCCTCGCTGATACCGGCCTGCTCATCGAGGTGGAGAAGGACTTCACCCTTCAGGCAGGCGCCTATGGGGAAGAAGTGAAATTTGGCGGTGGCAAGACCATTCGCGACGGCATGGCGCAGAGCCAGCGCACGAATGCTACGAAGGTGGGAGCAGTAGACAGCACCGGGGGTGCTGTGGACTGTGTCATGACCAATGCGCTGATCCTGGACCACTGGGGCGTCGTCAAGGCCGATATTGGTCTGAAGGGGGGTCGCATCGTGGCCATCGGCAAGGCTGGCAACCCCGATACCCAATCGGGTGTGGACATCATCATCGGCCCCGGCACCGAAGTCATCAGTTGCGAAGGCAATATCGTCACCGCCGGTGGCATCGACTGCCACATTCACTTTATTTGCCCGCAGCAGATTGACGAAGCGCTTGCCAGTGGTGTCACCACCATGATGGGCGGCGGCACCGGGCCTGCCACTGGCACTTTTGCCACCACCTGCACGCCGGGTCCCTGGAATCTCGAGCGCATGCTGCAAGCGGCCGATGCCTTTCCGATGAACCTGGGGTGTCTCGGCAAGGGCAATGCCTCACTGCCCGCCGCACTGCATGAACAGGTGAATGCTGGTGCGATTGGCCTGAAGCTGCACGAAGACTGGGGCACCACGCCCGCCGCCATCAGCAACTGTCTGGACGTTGCCGATGCAACCGACGTTCAGGTAGCGATCCACTCGGACACGCTCAACGAGTCGGGCTTTGTGGAGAACACCATCGCCGCGACCAAAGGCCGTGGCCTGTGCGCTTTCCACACCGAAGGCGCCGGCGGCGGCCACGCACCAGACATTTTGAAGGTGGTGGGCCAGGCCAACTTCCTGCCGAGTTCCACCAACCCCACCATGCCCTACACCGTTAACACGCTCGATGAGCATGTCGACATGCTGATGGTCTGCCACCACCTGGACGCAGGCATTGCCGAAGACCTGGCTTTTGCCGAGAGCCGCATCCGCAAGGAAACCATCGCCGCCGAAGACATGCTGCACGACATGGGCGCTATTTCCATGATGAGCAGCGACAGCCAGGCGATGGGGCGCGTGGGCGAAGTCATCATCCGCACCTGGCAGACCGCGCACAGAATGAAGGCGCAGCGCGGCGTGCTGCCCGAAGACAACGCACGCAACGACAACTTTCGCGCCAAGCGCTACGTTGCCAAGTACACCATCAACCCGGCCATCGCCCATGGCATCAGCCATGAGGTCGGTAGCGTCGAGGTGGGCAAGTGGGCCGATCTGGTGGTGTGGAAGCCGGCGTTCTTTGGCGTCAAACCAGCCCTGGTGCTCAAAGGCGGGTTCATTGCCTTGGCTGCGATGGGTGACCCTAACGCCTCCATTCCCACTCCGCAACCGGTGCACTACCGCCCGATGTTTGGAGCGTTTGGTGGCGCGCTGCATCGCGGCTCACTCACCTTTGTGTCGCAGGCCGGTTTGAACGCCGGTATCAAGGACCGCTTTGGTCTGGCAAAGAATGTCAGCGCGGTAAAAAATATCCGCCCGATCCGCAAGCAGCACATGGTCCACAACAGCTACTTGCCCACCATGGAGATTGATGCGCAAACCTACAGCGTGCGTGCCGACGGGCAACTGCTGACCTGCGAGCCTGCGGTAAGCTTGCCGATGGCGCAACGCTACTTTCTGTTCTGATGAATCAGGTATCCAAACTTCTCCCCCAGGGCAAGGGCCTGGCCCCCGCCCTGCTCAAACGCGCCAGCACCGTCGAACTCGATTGGGATGTACGGCAAAAAAGCCGTTTTGATACCACCGACTCTGCCAGTCGCCACCTGGGTGTGTTTCTGCCGCGCGGCACCGTGGTGCGCGGTGGCGATGTGCTGGTGGCTGAGGACGGTTCGCTCACGAAGGTCATCGCCGCGCCGCAATCGGTTTTGAAAATTACCCACTGCAGCGACCACGGCACGCCGTACGACCTGATTCGCGCCGCCTACCACCTGGGCAATCGGCATGTGCCGATTGAACTCAAACCCGACCATTTGAAGATCGAGCCCGACCATGTGCTGGCCGACATGCTGCGGGCGATGCACCTGATCGTCAACGCGGTGGAAGAACCCTTCGAGCCTGAAAGTGGTGCCTACGCCAGCGGCGGTCATGCCCATGCGGGGCACAGCCATGGGCACGACCATTGAACGCCACCCTGCCTATGCACGATGCCAGCCTGATGCAGTTGATGTGGTTGGCGTCGCCTGCGCTTCCCATCGGCGGATTCTCCTACTCCGAATGCCTCGAAGCGGCCGTCAACAGCGCGCAAGCCGCTACAGAAAGTGAAGCATCGCACTGGCTTGCCAACCAGTTGCAACTGACGTTAGCGCGGTCCGAACTTCCCGCCGTCGCGCAGGCCATTGCTGCCTGGCGCGCTGACGACATGCAAGGAGTTGCGGCGCTCAACGCCTGGGTCCTGCATACCCGAGAAAGTAGTGAGTTGCGCGCCCAAACGCTGCAAATGGGCAAGAGCCTGCTGGAATGGCTGCGCAACCACACCACCGCCACACCAGGCCAAATTGCCGTGCTGGCCACACAGGAGCCCACCTACCCTATCGCGTTTGCGCTGGCGGCCAGTGCCACGGAGGCGCCAGTGCGCGAGTGTCTGCTGGCCTTTGCGTTCGGCTGGGCCGAGAACATGGTGCAGGCTGCCATCAAGTCCGTTCCCTTGGGCCAAAGTGCCGGGCAGCGCATCCTGTCCCGGCTTACCGCCGAGATTCCCGCCGCGGTCGATCACGCGCTGGCGGTAACCGACGACTCCCGCCAGGCCTTTGCCCCCATGCTGGCGATTCTGAGTAGCCAGCACGAGGTGCAGTATTCAAGACTTTTCAGGTCCTAACGCTTACCAGTATTGCGTAAGCAGCTTCACTTTTGATAGCAACAAACCATGACCCCTTTGCACCACATACCCCATCGCACCAGGCACCTCCCACCCTTGCGCGTGGGTATCGGCGGTCCGGTGGGTTCGGGCAAGACCACCCTGCTGGAGATGCTGTGCAAGGCGATGCGCGACCGCTACGATCTGGTCGCCATCACCAACGACATCTACACCAAGGAAGACCAGCGCCTGCTGACCGTGAGCGGCGCATTGCCCGCCGAGCGCATCATGGGCGTGGAAACCGGCGGCTGCCCGCACACCGCCATCCGGGAAGACTGCTCCATCAACCTCGATGCCATCGACCGCATGCTGGCCCAGTTTCCTGATGCCGATATCGTCTTCGTCGAGAGTGGCGGCGACAACCTGGCGGCTACCTTCAGCCCGGAGTTGTCCGACCTCACCATTTATGTGATTGACGTCGCTGCCGGCGAGAAGATTCCACGCAAGGGCGGACCAGGCATCACCAAGAGCGACCTGTTCGTGATCAACAAGACCGACCTCGCGCCCCACGTGGGAGCGGACCTGGCCATCATGGAGGCCGACACCATCCGGATGCGCACCACAGCCAAAGGGCTCAAGCCCTATGTGATGACCAATCTGAAGACGCAGGCCGGGCTGATGGAAGTGATCGCGTTCATCGAAACCCGTGGCATGCTGCGCAGCGATACAACCCAATGATTCCGTTTCAGCCGCCGTCTCGAACCACTCTACATGACTCGATATCAAACGAAACCGAACCAATGACCAGCGCTGTCTGATCCCGAAACCCGCTGACAAACGCAAGAAATTGCTCTATGTCAGCGAGGTTGCTGGCAATGCCGGTGGACACCCGGATCGCGCCGGCACTTTTGCCGCCCCGACCCTGCAGCGCCTGCGAAAACCGCACCAGGTTGATCTCGTCGCCCACGTCCTGCAAGCCGACCCGCATGTCTTCTTCGCTCAGGTCTTCGGCGATTTCCCCCGCACCGGGATTGCAGAAACACCCGGTGCGCAGCGAGATGCCCACTGCGCCCGCCATTTCCTCGACGCGCCGGTAATCCACCAGATGGGCATTGGGATCGTAAAGATTCATGGTGACCGTGCCGCCACGCATGTGCATGTTGGCCGGCCCGTACAGGCGCACCATGGGTCGCCCATTGCTGTGCTTCAGTGCGAGCAGTTGGGTGAGCAGCCAGTCGGTGAGGCAGTGCACGCGCTTCTGGATGGTATCGATCCCGACTTTCTGCAAATAGCGCAGACCGATCTCGACCGCGGGAATGCCAAGGTAGTTCAATGTGCCATCCTCGAAACCGGCCTCCCCTTTGGACAGCACATGCATGCGCCCCTGCACGGTCGCAAAGTTGACGGTGCCACCACCAAACCAGGGGCGCTTTAGCGCGGCCAGCGTTTCATTTCTCACCAGCAGGCAGCCCACCCCGGTGGGGTAACCAAACATCTTGTAGAAAGACATCACCACGAAGTCCGGCTTCACCGTGCGCAGGCCCAGCGTGTTGGTTGGCACAAAGGCGGCCGCGTCCAGCAGCACATGCCATCCTTTTGCCTGCGCCTGCGCCACCAGTTCCAGTGGATGCTTCACACCTGAGAAATTCGACTGCGCGGGAAAGGCCAGCAGATTGGCCGAGGTTGGATTTACCCGTGTCAGCAATTCCTCCATGGCCGGCTGGTCGATGCGCAGCTCGGGTCGCATCAAAGGCGCGTAGGTCACTTGCGCGCCCTTGGCCAATGCAAACTCGCGAATGCCATTGACCGAATTGTGGTTGTCCGTGGTGAGCAAATAGGAGCTCTGCGGGCCCAAGGGATATGACTCCCCAACCAGATTCAGAGCACCGGACGCGTTCAGG
>CAJBVC010000217.1 GCA_903958915.1 uncultured beta proteobacterium | reverse complement strand
GTGATGCCGCCCCACTTGCGTAACCAGTTGCAGCAGGCAGGGGGATGCGTATGACTACAACACCGATGACCATGATCCAGGCGCTGCGCTCTGCCATGGATGTCATGCTCGAGCGCGATCCCATTGTGGTCGTTTTTGGCCAGGATGTGGGCTACTTCGGCGGCGTATTTCGCTGCACCGAAGGTTTGCAAAAGAAATACGGCACCTCGCGCGTGTTCGATGCGCCCATTTCCGAAGGCGGCATTGTGGGCGTAGCAGTGGGCATGGGAGCCTATGGCTTGCGGCCCGTGCCGGAAATCCAGTTTGCCGATTATTTCTACCCGGCATCCGATCAAATCGTGTCGGAGGCGGCCCGGCTGCGCTACCGCTCGGCGGGCGAATTCATTGCCCCCATTACCATCCGAATGCCTTGTGGTGGGGGTATCTACGGTGGACAGACGCACAGCCAGAGTCCGGAAGCGCTGTTTACCCAAGTGTGCGGTTTGCGTACCGTGATGCCTTCCAACCCTTATGACGCCAAAGGCCTGTTAATTGCGTCGATTGAGAACGATGACCCGGTCATCTTTCTCGAGCCCAAGCGTTTGTACAACGGCCCCTTCGATGGGCATCACGAGAATCCGGTGGTGCCCTGGTCCAAGCATGCGCTGGGCGAGGTGCCCGAGGGTTACTACACCGTGCCGCTCGAATCCGCCAGTGTTTACCGGCCTGGGAACCAGCTGACCGTGCTGGCATACGGCACCATGGTGTATGTGTGCGAAGCCGCCGCCCGTGAAACCGGCATTGACGCGGAGATCATCGACTTGCGCAGTTTGTGGCCGCTGGACCTCGACACTATCATCGCCTCGGTCAAGAAGACCCGGCGTTGCGTGGTGGTCCATGAAGCAACCCGTACCTGCGGTTTCGGTGCAGAACTGCTCTCCCTAGTACAGGAAAACTGTTTTTACCACCTGGAGGCACCCATCGAGCGGGTCACCGGCTGGGATACGCCCTATCCCCACGCCCAGGAGTGGACTTATTTCCCCGGTCCGGCGCGGGTAGGCGCTGCGTTCCAACGTGCGATGGAGGCGTAATGGGAACTTACATCATCAAAACCCCCGATATCGGCGAAGGCATTGCCGAAGTGGAACTGGTCGCCTGGCACGTCAAGGCGGGCGATGTGGTCGCCGTGGACCAGGTACTTGCCGACGTCATGACCGACAAAGCCACGGTCGAAGTGCCTTCACCGGTCGCCGGCAGCGTCATTTCCGTGGGTGGAACGGTCGGACAGACCATTGCCGTGGGCTCGGAACTGGTACGCCTGGAAGTGCAGGGGGCGGGTAACCTGAAGGCTGTGGATACGGGTTCCGTTGCGGTGCAAGACCAGAAAGTTGCTGTGCCGCCGAAATTGCCACAACGCGAACTCCCGTCGCCGGTTGCCGTGCCAACCCCGCCGATGCGTAGCGCGGAGCAGACCCATGAGCGACCGATTGCATCACCCGCCGTGCGCCGACGCGCATGGGAGTTGGGCGTGGACCTTGCCTTGGTTGCGGGCACCGGTGCCGCGGGACGGATCATGCACAGCGACCTGGATTCCTACCGTGCGGCGCATCCGTCCGATGCGCCCGTCGAGCGGCCGCCACGATTTGAACCAGTGCGCAGCGATCTAAGAGGAACCTCCAGCGCGGTCACACCACCTGCGGACGTCAGTATTCCCGTGATTGGTTTGCGTCGCAAGATTGCGATGAAGATGCAGGAGTCCAAACGGCGCATCCCGCACTTCACCTATGTGGAGGAGCTTGATGTCACAGAACTCGAGACCTTACGGGAGCGGCTCAATACCCAATGGAGTGGCAAACGGGAACGACTTACCATTTTGCCGCTGTTGACGCGCGCATTGGTGTTGGCCATTCGCCAGTTTCCGCAGATGAACGCACGCTTCGACGACGACAGCGGCGTTGTTACACGGCACGGCGCGGTGCATTTGGGCATTGCGACACAAACCGATAACGGCTTGATGGTTCCGGTTCTGCGGGACGCGCAGCAACTGGACTTGTGGTCGGTCGCAACGGAGATTTTGCGTGTGTCCCAGGCCGCCCGAAGTGGCCGTGCCACCCGTGAGGAACTCAGTGGCTCCACCATCACGATTACCAGCCTCGGGCCATTGGGCGGCATCGTCACCACCCCCGTGATCAATCACCCCGAGGTGGCGATCATCGGGGTCAACCGCATCGTGGAACGTCCCGTGGTGCTGCACGGTGCGATTGTGGTGCGCAAGATGATGAATCTCTCTTCATCATTTGACCATCGGGTGATCGACGGACTGGATGCGGCGAAATTTGTGCAGGTGATTCGGGGTTATCTGGAGACGCCGGCGACCCTTTTCATCGAGTAGCTAAAACTCGTAGTCTTCGGTGTGCCCGTCCATAGCGCGTGCCACCAGCTTGCGATTGAGACGGTCGCTCAACAATTCGGCAAAGGTGTAGACAAAGTTGCGCAAGTAGGCACTGCGCTTGAAGGCGACGCGCGCCACATTCTGACCAAAAAGGTGGCCGGCTGGGCGCACGACCAGGCCACCTTTTCCTCCATCTTCGGCGATATCGCGTACCGCCATCTCCGCCGCCAGTCCCACACCGAGCCCCAAACGCACGTAGGTCGTGATCACATCGGAGTCAATCGCTTCCAGCGCAATCCGCGGCTCGAGTTTGCGGGCGGCGAAGGCCTGGTCAATTTTGGTGCGGCCTGTAAATGACGGGTGGTAGGTAATCAACGGCTCCTGGGCAATGTCCTCCAGCGCAATGCGCTCCTTGCGGGCCAGGGGATGGTCGGTGGGCAATACCAGCATGTGCTGCCACTCGTAACAGGGCAGTGTTACCAATTCCGTATAGTCGGCCAGTGACTCGGTCGCGATCCCAATCTCCGCCACCTCATCGATCACCATCCGTGCCACCTGGTCGGGCGCACCCTGGTGCAAACTGATGTTCACCTTGGGGTAGGCGGCACGCAATTGCGCCACTTTTTCCGGCAGCACGTAGCGTGCCTGCGTGTGGGTGGTTGCGATGGAGAGGGTGCCACTGTCTTGCGCGCTGTACTGTTCCCCGATCCGTTTGAGGTTGCGTACCTCGCGAAGAATGAGCTCAATGCTCTTGAGCACATGCTGCCCGGGTTCGGTAATGCGTTTGAGCCGTTTCCCGTGGCGTGCAAAAATATCAATGCCAAGTTCTTCCTCGAGTTCGATGATGGCCTTGGAGACGCCTGGCTGTGACGTATGCAGCGCTTTGGCGGCTTCGGTCAGATTGAGATTGCGCCGCGCAGCTTCCTGAACAAATCGAAACTGGTGAAGGTTCATATCGAATTTCAACTAAAGATGAAATTCATTATGCCGGAATTTACAGTTTCACAACATCAGCGTCGCAGGACCAGCCAGGTAAAAGCAGTGAGCGACGCCACAGAATAGATGAAACCTGGCAATGCCGCGGTAAGCCACGGCTGCCATCCGCGCAACATGCCTAGATCGCCCAAAACGTTGTTCAGGAGTACGAAACTGATGCCCGCCATGACACCTCCGAACACGTAGGTCGTGATACCGCCAGACCGAAAATGGAAGTAGGCAAACGGCAGCGCAAGGACCACCATCACCAGACAACTCAGAGGGTAGAAAACCTTCTTCCAGAACTGGATTTCGTATTTTTGAGCCGATTGGCCATTGGCCTGCAAATGCCGCATGTACTGGAACAAATCAATGGTTCCCATGCGCTCGGGTCGCAATACCGCCGCTGCGACCATCTCGGCACTGATTTGCGTCGGCCACCGCAGAGAAGGGGCTAATGCGCGCTGCACGGAATTGGTTTGCGCCTCAACACTCACAAACTCGGTGCGCTCGACATCCTGCAAGATCCACGCTTCACCATTTTCAAACTGGGCACCCTTGCTTTGAATCGTCGAGACCAGATAGCCGCGGGAGTCGAACTCAAAGATACGAATGTCCCGCATGCTGGCGTCAGGCGCCAAGGCACCCACATTCACGGCAACATGCCCGGCAGGATGCTTTTCCTTTAACCAGGCCCCCGTTTTTCCGACCGTGATACGCCCCTGGTAACGCGACTTCAGCAGTTGCCCCGTCTTGTCGGCAAATGGTGCGAGGTAGTCACCAATCGCAAAGGTCAGCAGCACGAAACCCAGTCCCAACACCAGCAATGTGCGCAGCGCTCTCCAGGGCCCCAATCCGCTGGTACGCAGAATCGTGAACTCTGAACTTTGGGCCAGACGCGACATGACAAAAATGGTGCCGATCAGTACGGTGATGGGCAGCAACTCGTACAGGTGGCTGGGCACCATAAGCCCCACATAGGCCAAGGCTTGCGGAATCGTGTAGCCGGCTTGGCTGTTGCGACTCACTGCCTGCAGTTCTTCTATGAAATCAAAGAAGAAGAACAAAGCGGAAAAACCCAGTGTGACCATCAGCACGGCCAGCACGGTTTCACGGTAAAACAGACGACGGACAGTTTTCACCGCGCGTCTCCGGGAGGCGGGAGCTTCAAGCGCTTCGGAAGCCGGATTTCCCAGTTGTTATGGCGTTTGGCCAACAGCAGCACCCCCATCAACAGCGCACCGCCGTGCAGCGCCACGAGAAAAACTGCAAAGTGCACTTGTCCTGACTGAATCCAGCTCTTGCCTAACCCCAAAAGGTTGAAATAGACCACAAAGGTCATGAATGCCAGTACCAAATTGGCAGAGCGCCCCACCCTTGGGTTAACACCCGCAGTGGCCAAACCCAGCAAAACAAAGTTAATCGCAGCCAACAAAAGCCCGGCGCGCCAGGACAATTCGGCCCAATGAGGCTTGCTCGGATTTCGCAGAAGCGCCAGTGTCGCTATCGAGTTTGTCGGTACATAGCTGCGCGCAGACGGATCGTCAGCGCCCACGCGGGCTCCATAGGTCTGAAAAAAACTCACGATCAGGTCGCTCTTGTCGCTGCTTTTTTCGAGCCGTTGTCCGTTTTCAAGTACCAGAAAGCGATCGGTGCCGATCATTTCGATGCGTCCGCTTTGGGCCGACGTGACAGTTTCCTTGGTGGGCTCATGGGTAGCAATGAATACATTGCTGCCGATGGTCGAACCCGTAGAACTTTTCTCAATGAAGAAAACCCTGTCTCCGGCGGACGACTCCTGAAATTGCCCAGGTTCGATGCGGGCAAGGTCACCCCGTTTTTCATATTGGTCCCGGTAGTCCTCAATGCGCCCAAATGACCACGGCAAAATGAAGAACGCCAGGGCCAGGATGACGATCCAGATCGGCCAGGCAAACCGCACCAAAGGTTTGATGAGGGAAGTGAGCCCGCGGCCGCTGCCGAACCAAATCACCATCTCGCTGTCGCGAAACATGCGATTGAGCACGCTCAAAATGGCGATGAACAGGCACATCGACAAAAGCGTGGGCATATCCGACAGAACGGTGTACGCCATGACCACCATCACATCGCTTGGGTTAAAGTTGCCGCGTGAGGCTTCCCCCAAGGTTCGTATCAGCACCGTGGTAACCACAACGGTCACCAGCACGACCAGCGTCGCGCCGAAACTGCGTGCAAGTTCCTTGCGGAGTGAAGAATGGAATAACATTGAAGCGAAGGAAAACCGCAATTATGAACTTTGAACTTAAATCTCTTGGTCTGGTCGGCGCTGGCACCGAAAAGTGTGATGCCTTGCTGGTGCTGGTGCCCCAGACATTTAAAGCTGGTAAAGATGACCTGTCTCAACTGATTGCCGCCGCAATCAAGTCTGGCGATCTGGAGACCAAGGCCGGCAAGGCGTTGTCACTGTACAAACCGCTGCAGGCCAATGCGACCCGTGTCGTCCTGGTGGGGGCTGGGGAAGGGACTGCGCGTGATGTGCGTGCTGCCATGCTGGCTGCGACGCCACTGATTAAGTCAGCACTGGTCAAGAAAGCCATGGTGTGCTTTGCACAGCCGGCACGGGAAGAGGCGGTTCGCGCCGCAATGCTGGCTATTGCCGATGCAACCTATGTCTACACTTTGACCAAGTCAAAGCCTGAAGGGCGTTCACTGCAAAAAACCATTGTGGCAACGACCAATGCCGCGGAAGTGCAATCACTGTTTCAACGCACGGCGGCAACGATTCAGGGAGTGGAGGTGGCCAAGGAGTGGGCGAATCGGCCGGCAAATCACGCGACCCCCACGCATCTTGGGCAGGTGGCGCAAGATTTGGCGAAGTATTCGAAGATTCGATGCGAGGTTCTTGGTCCCAAAGAGGTTGCCAAGTTGGGGATGGGCTCGTTCATGGCTGTCGCTCAAGGTTCCGATGAGCCACTGCGCTTTATCGTGCTCCATTACGATGGCGCGGCCAAGGCGCAGGCGCCAACCGTGCTGGTCGGCAAAGGCATCACCTTTGACAGCGGCGGCATTTCCATCAAGCCGGCGCCCGAGATGGATGAAATGAAGTTTGATATGTCGGGCGCAGCGAGCGTGCTCGGTGTTTTCCGCACGTTGTCCATACTGAAGCCGACACTTAACGTGGTTGGCCTGATCCCGGCTTGCGAGAACCTTCTCAGTGGGCGCGCCGTCAAGCCCGGTGATGTGGTGAAAAGCATGAGCGGGCAAACCATCGAGATTCTCAACACCGATGCCGAGGGCCGGTTGGTTTTGTGCGATGCGCTGACCTATGCCGAGCGATTCAAACCCAGTGCGGCAATCGACATTGCCACGCTTACCGGTGCGTGCATGATCGCCCTGGGGGGCGTGCGCAGTGGGCTCTTTGCCTCGGACGAAGCATTAGGCAAGGCACTCGCAGCTGCTGGCGATGCTGCACAGGACCTCTGCTGGAGGATGCCGCTGGATGAAGAGTACGCGGAAGGGCTGAAAACCAATTTCGCTGATGTCGCCAACGTGGCGGGGCGCGCTGGTGGCGCGGTCACTGCTGCCAAGTTTCTTCAGCGCTTTGCATCCAAATTTCCCTGGGCCCACCTGGACATCGCCGGTACAGCCTGGAAAAGCGGCGTTCAAAAAGGTGCAACAGGCCGCCCCGTCGGACTTCTGGTGGAGTATCTATTGGCACGTGCTGAGAACAAGTGACCGAAGTCGCATTCCACTTCGGTGCGCCTGACAAAGTGGCCTACACCTGTCGATTGCTGAGAAAGGCCGTGAGTGCAGGTGCGACAGTCGAGGTGGTTTCCGACCCGTCTACCCTGGGGCGCTTGAGTAGCCAGCTATGGGCACTGTCGGCCACCGACTTTGTACCGCATTGCATTGCGTCCGACCCTGACGCAATGCGAGAGCTATCGCCGGTGCTACTGCGCCAGTCACCTGACATTGACCCGGTAACTCGGCAGGTGCTGGTCAATCTGGGGAGTACCGTGCCGATGGGGTACGAGCGTTTCGAGCGACTGATTGAAGTCGTCGGTCTCGACGATCAGGACCGGTCACTGGCGCGTGAGCGATGGAAACACTACACGCAAGCAGGGTACACCATCGTTCGCCATGATTTGGCGCTCAAGGGTGCGAACCCATGACACCCGGCAAGAGCGGACCCAAGCCGCTACCGACACTCACCCAAGTCGTCATCCCCGCGCCAGATCAACCGGTGCAACCGGTGCAGGCTAGCAACGCATTGCCGTCAGCAGACCGTGTTTTGCAGCGTCTCATGCCAGTTTTCGAGGAACGGATTCGGGCAGTGGTAGAGCAAGTACTGTTCGAGCAGAAATCCGCCTTGACTGCGAGTCTGCGTTCGGAAGTCGAAACGATCCTTGGCGAGATTCGTGCAACGGAAGGCTCGCAATCGAACGCGAATGTAGCCCCAGTTGCGGTTACAAACCAACTTTTTGAAGGTCGCAAGCAGTAAGCTGTTTTCGAAAGCCCAAAACTCGGTTATCGTGTCGGGTGTTGAATAATCCTATTCACGTTGTCTTTTTTTGACCTAAATTTTGGAGTTTTTATGCAATTCAAGGTGAAAAGTACATTGACGGTATTGGCCGCAGCAACCCTGCTGGTCGCTTGTGGCAAGAAAGAAGAGGCTCCTGCGCCCGCTGCTGCTCCTGCTGCAGCACCGGCACCGGCCGCACCTGCTGCTGCCGTTGTCAAGATCGGACATGTGGGTCCCACCAGTGGCGCTATCGCCCACCTGGGCAAAGACAATGAGAACGGCGCGCGCATGGCCGTGGAAGAGTTGAATGCTGCGGGCGTCATGATTGACGGCAAGAAGGTGACGCTGGAGCTGATGGCAGAAGATGATGCCGCTGATCCCAAGCAAGGTACTGCTGTTGCGCAGAAACTTACCGACGCAAAAGTGGTTGGCATCGTAGGTCACCTGAACTCCGGCACCACGATTCCTGCATCCAAGATTTATAGCGATGCTGGCATTCCCCAGATTTCGCCCTCGGCGACCAACCCCAAGTACACCCGCCAGGGATTCAAGACAGCGTTCCGGCTGGTGGCTGACGACACCCAGTTGGGTGGTGCATTGGGCAAGTATGCGGTGGGCACACTGAAAGGTAAATCGATTGCTGTGATTGATGACCGCACCGCCTACGGTCAGGGCGTCGCAGAAGAGTTCACCAAAGCCGTTGAAGGCGCAGGCGGCAAAGTGGTTGCCAAAGAGTTCACCACCGACAAGGCGACGGACTTCAACTCCATCCTGACCACCATCAAGGGCAAAAAGCCCGACGTCGTGTTCTTTGGCGGTATGGACGCTGTTGCTGGCCCGATGCTCAAACAGATGAAATCGCTGGGCATCAAGGCCAAGTTCATGGGCGGCGACGGCATCTGCTCGACAGAACTGGTCAAGCTCGGTGGTGACGCCATTGCCGATGACCAAGTCTATTGCGCCGAAGCCGGCGGTGTGGAAGGTGAGGCCAAAGCCGGAATGGAAGAATTCAAGACCAAGTTCAAGGCCAAGTACAACGCTGACGTGCAAGTGTATGCACCCTACGTTTACGACGCAGTCAAGATCATGGTTGCGTCCATGGTCAAGGCCAACTCTTCTGATCCCGCAAAGTACCTGCCGGTTCTGGCAGCTACCGCGGACTACAAGGGTGTAACTGGCCCGATCACCTTTGATGAAAAAGGTGACATCAAGAACGGCGCTCTGACCCTTAAGACTGTGCGTGCCGGCAAGTTGGAAACGCTCGCAGTCATTCGCTAATCAAAAGATGGTCTGTTGCCTCATACGAGGGGCATGACCTGCGTGAAGGGCACTTGAAAGAGTGCCCTTTTTTGTATCTGCCTAGATCGCCCGCCACCAATACCGGGTTAGAATCCACGGCTCTGGAGCGGTGGATGAGCGGTTTAAGTCACACGCCTGGAAAGCGTGCGAGGGGTAAAACCCTCCGCGGGTTCGAATCCCGCCTGCTCCGCCAATGAATAACCCTAAGTGATTGATTCACTTAGGGTTT
>CAJBVC010000216.1 GCA_903958915.1 uncultured beta proteobacterium | reverse complement strand
TTCACCCAGCGCCAGAAACATGCCGGTGGATTCGATCATCACCACGATCATGACCAGGGACATGGTCAGGATCAGCACCGGGTCAAATACCGGCATACCGAATTGCAGCGGCAGCACCAGGGCAAACCATTCGGCCTTGGCGACCTTGTCAAAGTTCATCAGTCCCATGCTGGTGGCCACTACGCCGCCGATGACGATGCCCAGCAATACCGAGATATTGGACAGGAAGCCCTTGGCAAATTTGGAGATCAGCAGGATCGATGCAAGCACCAGTGCGGCTACACCCACACCGCCCAGATCGGCGTACTTGGGGTTGGGAACGGTGCTGACCAATGCAAGTCCCTTGGGCAGAGGTGCCAATGTGGAGCCCGGGGCTGCGGCTGCTGCGGCTGCATCCGCCAGCCATTTAGCGTGCTCGGGGTTGACGACGCTGGGGGCCGTGGGGCCGAAGGGGTTGCCAAAGATCCAGTTGATGCCGATGCGCATCAGGCTGATGCCAATCACCGCAATGATGGTGCCGGTGACTACTGGCGGAAAGAAGCGCAACATGCGGCTGACTGCAGGTGCAATCAGAATGGCGACCATGCCTGAGCCGATGATGGAGCCAAAGATCAGTTGTGCGCCGGCTGCTCCAGGAGTGGCGTTGGCCATGGCCACCATGGGCGCGACCGAGGCAAACGTCACCCCCATCATGACCGGTAACTTGATACCGAACCACTGCGTGGCTCCCAGCGACTGAATCAGCGTAACAAGGCCACAGCAAAAAAGGTCGGCCGAAATCAACATGGCAACTTGCTCGGGGCTAAGCTTCAGTGCCCGGCCCACAATTAGCGGCACCGCCACCGCGCCGGCATACATCACCAGCACATGCTGCAGGCCCAGGGCCGCAAGCTTACCGGTGGGCAACTGTTCGTCTACCGGATGGATCGCATTTGTCATCTTTGTCTCCTCATGGCCTGCGTGGGCCGGTTTTTTAAAAATGGCTATCGCCGGTCGCACCCGCCGGTCTTAACCCAACAAATCGCACAGCGTGCGTGCAATCACTTTGGTTGCACGCCGCAGGTCTTCCAACTCCAGTCGCTCATCGGCGCGTTTGGCGTGAGATTCCAGCACCGTGCGTGGCCCGGCGCCATAGATCACACCGGGAATACCAGCCTCGCAGAACAGGCGCACATCGGTGTAAAGCGGCGTGCCCAATGCGGGAATCGGTTCTCCAAACACCTGCTCTCCATGTTTTTGAATGGCTTCGACCAACGGTCGGTTGCCGGGAAGCGGTTGCAAGGCCCGTGCCAACAGGATGCGCTTGACCTCGACCGTGATGCCGGGAATGGCTAGAGCGGTGTCAGCAATGAGCTTGCGCAGTGTGGCTTCAACCTCGGTCGGGTTTTCCTCCGGGATCATCCGGCGGTCCAGCTTGAAGCTGACCCGACCGGGCACCACATTGGTGTTGGTGCCGCCCACAATGGTGCCAATGTTCAGGTAGGGGTGGGTGATGCCAACCACATTGGAGGTAATGCCCTGGTACAGGGTGTTTTGCTGGTACAGCGCGGTCAGGATGTGGTTGGTCGCCTGTAGCGCGTCCACGCCCGATGCCGGAATCGCCGCGTGGGCCATCTTGCCGTGCACGGTGACTTCCATCTGCAGGCAGCCGTTGTGCGCCGTGACCACCTGATAGCTGAACCCGGCCGCGATCATCAAATCGGGGTGAATGATCTTGTGTTTGAGTAGCCATGCAGGACCGACTTCACCACCAAACTCCTCGTCGTAGGTGAACAGTAGCTCGACGCTGCCCTGGGTTGGTCGGGCCACCGCTTCCAGTGCGCGCACGGCAAACGCGTAGGTGGAAAAATCGCACTTGCTGACCGCCGATGCGCGGCCGTAGATTTTGCCGTCCTCGATTTCGCCACCATAGGGTTTTTTGGTCCAGCCCTCGCCTGGCGGTACCACATCGCCGTGGGCATTGAGTAACACCGTTTTGCCCGCGCCATATAGGCGGCGTACCACCAGATTGGTGATCGTTTCAAGACCGGCAGTGCGTACTTCTGCCTCAGGCACGGCGTGCTTTTCGACAGCAAAGCCAAAGTCCTCAAGCAACTCAGCCGCGCGCTCTGCATGGGGGGTGTTGTTGCCTGGTGGCGTGTCGGTTGGCACGCGGATCAGTTCTTGCAAAAAGCGCACTTGCTCGTCAAAGTGGGCGTCGATCCAGGCATCGAGTTGTTGGTAGGTGTTCATGGTTTGGGGTGAGTAAAAAAAGGGTGGATCCCAACTATGCTGCGGGTGGCTGTGCGAGTCCATCGAGCAGATGAGAAAAGGCGTCAACGGCCAGTTGCATATCGTCGCTGGTGGTCGATTCCAGCGGGTTGTGGCTGATGCCCGAATTCAAGCCGCGCACAAACAGCATCGCCTGGGGCATGATTTCATGCAGCTTCATGGCGTCGTGCCCGGCCCCGCTGGGCATGCGGTGCAGGGTTACACCCATTGCCTGCACGGCGGCTTCCCATCGGCTTTGCCACGCTGGCGCGCTAGGGGCGGCGCTGACCCGCATGGTTTCGGCCAGGTTGAGGTGCAACCCGCGGCGCTCGCAGATGTCGCGGGCGGCCTGGCGTACATCCTCGTCCAGGCGGTCGCGTTGGGCGTTGTTCGGTGCGCGCAGGTCCAGCGAAAACTCGCAGCGACCGGGTACCACGTTGATGGAGCCATTGGGTACCTGCAGCATGCCAACGGTGCCAACCGAGTCGTCGTCTTGCGCGGCACGTTGTTCGACAAACAGAATCAGCTCAGCAACGGCGACTGCGGCATCGCGACGCCGGTCCATGGGCGTGGTGCCG
>CAJBVC010000215.1 GCA_903958915.1 uncultured beta proteobacterium | reverse complement strand
GTTGGCGGCGCTGGTGGACGTACCACTGCAAGCCTACCTGCAGCGCGATCAACTCAAAATGTCGCACCAGGAAGTGCAACAAGAAGGCAAGGAGTCGGACGGCAACCCACAAATCAAAGGCAAGATCCGGCAGAAACAAAGGGAAATGGCGCAACGCAGCAGCGTCAACGCAGTGCCCAAAGCCGACTTCGTGGTGATGAACCCGACCCACTTTGCAGTGGCCATTCGTTACGACGACGCCACCATGCACGCGCCGCAGGTCATTTCCAAAGGAGCGGACCTGCTGGCCCTGAAAATTAGGGACATTGCCAAGCACCACTCGATCCCGGTACTGCAATCACCAATGTTGGCACGCGCCTTGTACGCCAATGCCGAACTGGATCAGGACATCCCTTCTGCCCTGTACACAGCGGTTGCGCAAGTGCTGGCCTATGTGTACCGGCTACGAGCGGCCTTGCGCGGAGAAGGGCCAATGCCAGGCGAAGCACCTCAACCCCTTGTCCCGCTGGAACTCGACCCGCTGGCAAAGACTATTAGGGCTGCTGCTGTATGAATGCCCAATTCATGTCACTAAAGCAGTGGTACAGCTCTAACGCCAATGTGGTACAGGGGGCTGCAGCTCCGATGCTCGTCGTGGCGATTCTTGCAATGATGGTGTTGCCCTTGCCGCCGTTTTTGCTGGATGCATTTTTCACCATCAACATCGCAGTAGCCCTGATGGTCATGATGGTGGCCGCCTACATGATCCGACCCTTGGATTTTGCTGCGTTCCCATCGGTGCTGCTGTTGACAACGCTGATGCGGCTGTCTCTGAACGTCGCATCAACCCGTGTTGTACTACTTGAAGGACACACTGGACCGGGCGCCGCCGGTGCGGTGATCGAGGCGTTTGGCCACTTCCTGATTGGCGGAAATTTCGCCGTGGGTCTCATTGTTTTCGCCATCCTGGTAGTCATCAACTTCGTGGTGGTGACCAAGGGGTCGGAGCGGATCGCTGAAGTGTCTGCGCGCTTCACTTTGGATGCAATGCCAGGCAAGCAGATGGCCGTGGACGCTGACCTGAACGCCGGCCTGATTGACGAAAAGGAAGCCAAGCGTCGGCGCGCCGAAGTGGGCGAAGAAGCTGAGTTTTTTGGCTCCATGGATGGCGCATCCAAGTTCGTGCGTGGCGATGCCATTGCCGGCATTCTCATTTTGCTGATCACCATCTTTGGTGGCTTTGCGATCGGCATGTTGCAGCATGATCTGACTGCCAATCAGGCCGCCAATACTTACATCCTGCTGGCGGTAGGTGATGCCTTGGTCGCGCAAATTCCTGGCTTGCTGATATCCGTCGCGGCAGCCATGGTGGTTTCGCGCGTGGGCAAGGAACAGGATATTGGCAAACAAATCGTGGGGCAAATGTTTGTATCCCCCCGCGTTCTGGGGATTACGGCGACCATCATGTTCATCCTGGGCGTCATTCCCAACATGCCCCACTTTGTGTTTCTGACCATTTCTTCAGTATTGGCCTACGGCGCGTGGATGCTGGCGAACAAGCCCCTGCCCGCAGACCCGGAACTGCAGGCTGTGGTTACCAACCCCGACGGTGAAGCGTCGTGGGACGACCTGCAGCCGGTGGACCAGTTGGGGCTCGAGCTCGGTTACCGGCTGATCGCGCTGGTGGACAAGACGCGTCAGGGCGATCTGCTCACTCGCATCAAAGGCGTTCGCCGCAAATTCGCGCAGGAAGTTGGATTCCTGCCGCCAGCTGTGCACGTGCGCGACAACCTGGAACTCAAACCCAGTGGCTACCGCATCACACTGCGT